>JBEDKQ010000024.1:0-22846 GCA_041172085.1 Pseudomonadota bacterium
AAGGGCCTTTTTTATCTGCCCGTAGCTCAACTGGATAGAGCAACGGCCTTCTAAGCCGTAGGTCGGGGGTTCGAGTCCCTCCGGGCAGGCCACCTACACCCCTCTTCACATAACGTCATTTAATTGACCGCATCAGGGTTTTGCCTAGCTTCTTGGACCTCCAATATGCAACATAATGCATCTACAAGGAGATTTCTCATGACCAATTCCCCCTCACGTCGTTTGGTTTTGTCACGCAGTGCTGCTTTGGTTGGCGCTGCAAGTTCTGGTTTGTTGCTACCAGAATGGGCGCTGGCGCAATCCGGCAAAATTCGTGTTGGTTTAATGCTTCCCTATTCAGGTGCATTCGCACCCTTGGGTGTTGCCATTGAAAATGGCGTACGCATGGCCATCAACGAACAAGGTGGCAAGCTGGGTGGTAGAGAGATTGAATGGTTCAAAGTCGACGACGAATCAGACCCCTCCAAAGGCATTGAAAACGCCAACAAACTGGTCCAGCGCGACAAAGTGGATGTGCTCATTGGCACGGTTCACTCTGGCGTTCAGATGGGCATTCAAAAAGTTGCTCGCGACTCGGGTGTTCTTTCCCTGATACCCAATGCGGGCGTTCACGCCGCCACTCGCGCTTTGTGTGCACCCAACGTGTTCCGCACCAGCTTCTCCAACAGCCAACCCACATTGGCCTTGGGTCAAGCCATGGTGGCCAAGGGCCACAAGAAAGCGGTCTGGATCACCTGGAAATATGCTGCGGGTGATGAAGCCTACGAAGGCTTCAAAGAAAGCTACACCAAGGCTGGCGGTACCATCGTCAAAGAACTTGGTTTGCCTTTCCCCAACGTCGAGTTCCAAGCTTTGTTAACCGAAATTGCAGCACTCAAACCCGACGCAGTGGCTTGCTTCTTTGCCGGACCCTCGGGCGCTAAATTCATGAAAGATTTTGCCGCGGCTGGCCTCAAAGGAAAGATTGCCCTGTACGGTTCTGGTTTCTTAACTGAAGGTGTGTTGGAAGCTGCTGGCCCTGCAGCCGACGGCGTCATGACCACCTTGCATTACAGCGACTCCTTGGACACGCCACGCAACAAAAGCTTCCGCTTGGAGTATGCCAAAACCTTCAAAATGCAACCCGACGTGTATGCCGTTCAAGGCTATGACACGGGCTTGCTGTTGGTTCAAGGTGCCAACGCGGTCAAGGGTGATTTGTCTAAAAAACCAGAACTCTACAAAGCCATGGAAGGTGCCGTGATCGACAGCCCACGCGGCAAATGGACCATGAGCAAATCACACAATCCTGTGCAAGATATTTACTTGCGCGTGGCTGAAAAAGGCGAAAACAAAGTGATCGGTGTGGCCGCAAAAGCCTTGGCCGACCCTGGAACAGGTTGCCGCATGGGCTAATTCATGCCTGTGGTGCCAAAGCGGTGGAGAAATCCTCCGCTTTTTTTCTGCCTAGATGGGCCACGACTTCCCGTCGCATCAGTGTAAGTTTTCCCTTATGGATTTCGTCAATTTCCTCATCCAATTGCTGAACAGTGTTCAGTATGGATTGCTGCTGTTCATGTTGGCAGCAGGTCTCACCTTGATTTTTGGAATCATGGGCGTCGTGAACTTGGCCCATGGCAGTTTTTACATGTTAGGCGCGTACTTGGCTTGGTCTCTGGCCGCCATGACGCAAAGCTTCACACTGGCCATATTATTGGGCACGGCACTGTCTGTCGCTTTTGGTTTGTTGTTGGAATGGCTGTTGTTCAGGCACTTCTACAAGCGTGATCACCTTGATCAGGTGTTGCTCACCTTTGGACTGATCTATGTGTTCGAAGAAACTCGCTCCATCTTATGGGGAGATGATGTGCACGGTGTCACCATTCCCGATGCACTGAGCGCTTCTATTCCTTTGACAGAAACCTTGTCATACCCTGTGTACCGCTTGTTCATGTCAGGGGTTTGCTTGTTGCTGGCTTTGGGACTTTATTTGCTTATTTCCAAAACGCGCTTGGGCATGAAAATTCGTGCGGGTGCTTTCAATCACGAAATGACAGAAGCCTTAGGCGTCAACATCAAACTGATTCACGCCTTGGTGTTTGCATTGGGGGTAGGCTTGGCCACCATTGCGGGCATGGTCGCAGCACCTGTGTCGAGTGTCTACCCCAACATGGGCTCGCAAGTGCTCATCATGTGCTTTGTGGTGGTGGTCATTGGTGGCATCGGTTCAGTCAAGGGCGCGCTCATTGCTGCCTTGTTGGTAGGCTTGGTCGACACCTTTGGAAAAGTCTTGCTACCACAGGTGTCTGGCATGTTGGTGTATGTCCTCATGGCCGTGGTATTACTTTACAAGCCTGAAGGCTTGTTCAAGAACTAAGGGGATGGCATGAGCGACGCACACGCCCCCATTGAAACGCTGCCCCGCAGCTTGAACATTTTGCTTGCAACGGCCTTGGTGGCGCTCGCAGCTTTTCCATTCGTCGGCACCGACTATTACCTGCAAATGGTGACGCGCATGATGATTTTGGCCATCTTTGCCATGAGCCTCGATTTGTTGCAAGGCGTAACAGGCTTGGTCTCTTTAGGACATGCGGCCTACTTTGGTGTGGCAGGCTATGCGTTGGCATTCATCACGCCACCGGGTGAGCCCATCTCCCTGTGGTGGTCAATGCCTTTGGCCATTGGCGCATCAGCCCTGCTGGCCTTGGTCATTGGCTTCTTAGTGGTCAGAACCCATGGCATTTATTTCATCATGGTGACCATGGCCTTCGCCCAAATGGTTTTCTATGCCTTCTTTGACAACAAAGCCCTGGGCGGATCAGATGGCATTTACATCAACTTCAAACCCGAAGCTGTGTTGTTTGATCTTGAAAATAAAACTGTTTTCTACTTCTTTACCTTGGCACTCATGGTATCGGTTTACCTGTTTTTAAGGCGTTTGTTGTGGAGTCCTTTTGGCAGAGCGCTTGCAGGTATCCGCGTCAATGAGCATCGCATGCGTGCTTTGGGTTATGGCACCTTCAGTCATAAGCTGGCAGCCTTTACTTTGGCGGGCGCATTGGCTGGCTTGGCTGGTTTTTTATGGGGCGCTCAGTCTGGCTACGTCAACCCAGAACTCATGGGCTTTCACATGAGTGCACACGTCATCATGATGGTGATCTTGGGTGGCATGGGCAACTTTGCAGGCGCCATTGTGGGTGCCTTCTCCTTTGAATATTTGTTGCATCTGTTTAAAGACTTGCCGCAAGTGGGCGGGTTCAATTTGGGCAAGCACTGGCAGTTGTGGATGGGATTGTTCATTGTGGCCTTGGTCATTTTGGCACCCCGCGGTATTTTGGGTTTGATTGCCAGCTTGTTGAAGAACAAGGAGCAGGCTCATGACTAATCTGCAAGCTCCGCACAATCTGTTACTGCGTGCCAACAAAGTCACCAAGAAATTCGGTGGCTTAACGGCCGTCAACGAAGTGTCTGTTGATCTGCACAAAGGCGAAATACATGCAGTCATTGGGCCCAATGGTGCAGGCAAATCGACGCTGGCCAATCTGCTGACAGGTGACTTGCCTCCAAGCGCGGGGCATGTGGCCTTGAATGGACAAGACATCACGGGTTGGACGCCCGAAAAAATATCGCGTCATGGCTTGGGCAGAAGCTATCAGAAGACCAACATCTTTAGAAGCTTTAGCGTCTGGGACAACGTGCGTTTGTCTGCTCAATCGCGCAGTCAGCCTATGCCGTTCAATCCGCTTGCATGGCTGCAACAAGCTGGGAAGATGCAAGATGTGAACGAACGCGCAGAGCGCGCCATCGAATTGGCAGGTTTACAAAACAGACGCGACGCGTTAGCTGGTGCCGCCAGTCATGGAGAACAACGCCAATTGGAAATTGCCATGACCTTGGCCACCGAACCGCAGGTGCTGCTGCTCGATGAACCCTTGGCTGGCATGGGCGTTGCTGAAGCTGAAAGTATGGTGCAGTTGTTGCTTCGTCTGAAGCCGTCACACGCCATGATGCTTGTTGAGCACGACATTGACGCTATTTTCACCTTGGCCGATCAATTGACCGTCATGGTCAATGGCCAAGTAATTGCCAGTGGCATTCCGTCAGCTGTTCGTGCAGATGCAGGCGTCCAAGCTGCGTATCTGGGTGAGGATCACTGAAATGCAAGACATCATGATTCAAGTGAAGGGCCTCAACAGCTATTACGGGGCCAGCCACATTCTTCGCAACATCGATTTTGAAGTGAAACGCGGCGAAACCATTGGTCTCATGGGACGCAATGGCATGGGCAAAAGCACCTTGCTTAAGTCCATCATGGGCATCGTCACGCCCCGCTCAGGCGAAGTGAACATCAAAGGCGTGCCCATGAACGGACGCGCTATTTTTGAAGTAGCGCAGCAAGGTATTGCTTATGTTCCCGAAGGTCGCGGCATTTTTGGCAACCTTAGCGTGATTGAAAATTTAAAGATGGCGGCAAGGCCTGGCACGCAAGGTCAAAACGATTGGACGTATGACCGCGTGCTGGACACCTTTCCTCGTTTAAAAGAACGTCTCAACCATGGCGGTCAACAACTGTCGGGTGGCGAGCAGCAAATGTTGACCATTGGCCGCGCCTTGATGACCAACCCCGAGGTGCTCATTTTGGATGAAGCCACAGAGGGCTTGGCACCCCTCATTGCGCGAGAAATTTGGCGGATTTGCAGCGTCATCAAAGAAAGTGGCATTAGCAGCATCATCGTCGATAAGAATTGGAAGCACGTCACCCAAATTACCGATCGCAATGTGATTTTGGTCAAGGGTGAAATCGTATTTGAAGGCACTTCTGACGTGCTGCAATCACAACCAGACATCATGGCGCAACATTTGGGCGTTTGATGCCACAAACAAATTCAATTCAGTCATGGCCAAAGATTCCACCTTACGCGGTGTGCGCATTGTCAGTTTAGCGCTCAACTTGCCCGGCCCTGCCGCTTTGATGCGCTTGGCAAACATGGGCGCGACATGTGTCAAAGTGAACCCGCCCTCAGGCGATCCCATGGCCATTTACACGCCAAGCGGGTACGACACTTTGCACAAAGGTGTGAAACAAGTCACATGTGATTTGAAGGATGTCAAGGGTCAACAAGCGCTGCGTAAGTTGTTGGTCACAACAGATGTGCTCCTTACTTCCTTCAGGCCTTCCGCCCTCAACAAACTTGGCTTAGGCTGGAAAGCATTGCACAAGCAGTTTCCAAGCCTCAGCTGCGTCAGCGTGGTGGGAGCGCCTGGGCCATTGGCTGAAATTCCTGGCCATGATTTAACCTATCAAGCGGAAGTCGATTTGGTGCCTGGCATGGATTTGCCAGCCAGTTTGTTTGCCGACATGGGCGGTGCCATGATGGCCAGTGAAGCTGTCCTAAAAGCAACTTTAAAGCAGCGCACATCAGGCAAAGGCTGCTTCCACGAAGTGGCTTTGAGCGATGCAGCAGCCTGGCTGGCACTGCCTAGACGTTGGGGAATGACCTTGCAAAATGGCGCAGTAGGGGGCGCTCATGCAGGTTACAAAATATACGCTTGCAAGAATGGTCGTGTGGCTGTGGCAGCGCTCGAACCGCATTTTGCAAAGTCATTGTGCAATGCCGCAGGCATTGAAATGAAGGATGTGAAAGCCATGATGACCCCATCAACCCATCAAGCCATCCGTGAATTTTTGGCTGGCAAAACTCGCCAACAGCTAGACAAGCTGGCATCAGACAAGGACATCCCACTAATGACCTTGCCAAAGGCGATTTAAACCAAATCAGCAAGGGGGTCTCTCTTTTTGACGCAAAGCTCAGTGGTTCAATTGAGTCCAAGCTTTGTCCAAGCGCTTCACACTCACGGGCTGAGGCGTACGTAACTCTTGTGCAAAGAAGCTCACTCGCAATTCTTCTAGCAACCACCTGAACTCCAGCATGCGGTCGTCAACAGCACCTTTTCGCTCTGCGACCAGCCGCCAATAGCGTTGTTCTTGCGGCTTCAATTCCAACATCTTGGCCGTATCGCGCGCAGGATCGGCGCGCCACTTGTCTAGGCGCAGCACAATGGCCTTTAAATAGCGCGCACAGTGTTGCAACTGCGCCCAAGGCGTATGGGCCAGGAACCGTTTGGGCAGCAGTCGTTGCAACTGTTGCGCACAATCAGCCGTTGCATCAGCGGCGTTTTTAGTGTCTTTGATTTTGCGTGTTGCAGCGGCAAACTCTATCAAGACGATGCCAGCCAAACGGGCCACCTCATTTGCAATCAAAGTCAAGCGCCCTCTTCCTTCTTCTACGCGTTTTTTAAAGCTGAACTCATCTGAAGGTAAAGGTTCCATGAGAAAAGCACGGTCTAAAGCCACCTCGATAATTTGCAGTCGCAGTTCATCGGCCGTGCCCAATGGCATATAGGCCACAGCCATCTTTTGCAAATCGGGTATGTTCTTTTCCAAATACTTCAAAGCATCTT
This sequence comes from Pseudomonadota bacterium, assembly GCA_041172085.1. Taxonomy (GTDB): domain Bacteria; phylum Pseudomonadota; class Gammaproteobacteria; order Burkholderiales; family Burkholderiaceae_C; genus Limnohabitans_A. The sequence goes on from JBEDKQ010000024.1 coordinate 6,442, forward strand.
TGATTTGCAAAGCAAACAAACGGCGCAAACCTTCACGGTGTTTTTGCGCGGCCACTTCGGGCTCATCGAACACCTCAATTTGTACGGCATCGGTCAGATCGACCAACGCCGGAAACCCAATCAGGCTTTGCCCGCCTTTGTTGATTTCCATGAGTTCTGGCAAATCACCAAAAGTCCACGCGGTAAAGCGTTGCTGCGAGACGGCAGGTGTCTTGTGAGAAGGCGTACTAATTGGCTTCGCACTGGGCTTCAAATTATTGACTGTGCCAGTCGACGCATTGTGTTTGGCGCTACTGTCCTTGGTACTCGCCTCAACGACCTGTCCCGAACGGGGTTGCACCTTGAGTTGTGCCAAGGCCTGAAATGCACCCCGTGCCTGTGAGCCCCAATCGGCCTTGAGGGCACCTAAGTTACGCCCCATACCCAACTGTCTGCCATGCTCGTCAACAACCCGCAAGTTCATAAACAAGTGCGGACTGAGCATGTCTAACTTAAAATCTGCACGTTTCACGTCCAAACTCGTCATGTCGCGCACTTTTTTCAAGAGTGCATCTGTCAATGAACCCGTTCCAAATGCCTCAGGGGTCCCCAATGCTTCGGCCAATTTGGTGGCAGACTCTGGCAAAGGCACAAATCTGGACCGAGGCTTCTGTGGCAGGCTTTTCAGTAGCGCATGAATTTTGTCTTTGAGTAAACCAGGCACAAGCCATTCACAACGCTCTTCGCTAACTTGATTCAAGACAAACAAGGGCACCGTCACGGTTACGCCATCACGTGCATCGCCAGGCTCGTGTAAATAACTGGCATTGCAATCAGTACCTCCCAAGCGAATGGTTTTGGGAAAAGCCTGCGTGGTTATGCCAGCCGCTTCATGCCGCATCAACTCCTCACGACTGAGTAGCAACAAGTTTGGCTGACGCTTCACTTCGTTGCGATACCAAGTTTCAAGCAAACGACCCGAGCAGACATCTGCAGGAATTTGCTGATCGTAAAAAGCGTAAATCAATTCATCGTCAACCAAAACGTCTTGACGGCGCGACTTGTGCTCTAGCTCTTCCACCTTGGCAATCATCTTGTGATTGGCTGCTAAAAACGGCAGTTGAGTTTCCCACTGACCTTGAACGAGGGCTTCACGGATGAAAATTTCACGCGCAGTTTGAGGATCTACTTTGCCAAATGGCACACGTCGTCCGCTGTAGACCACCAAGCCGTAAAGCGTGCCGCGTTCAAGCGCAATCACCTCGCCCGATTTTTTTTCCCAATGAGGGTCCAAGAGTTGTTTGCGCAGCAAATGACCCCCCACTTGTTCTAGCCAAGTGGGCTCAATGTTGGCAATACCTCGGCCAAACAAACGCGTGGTCTCAACCAGTTCAGACACCACCGTCCAACGTCCAGGCCTCTTTGACAAATGCGCGCCAGGGTGGCGATAGAACTTGATGCCCCGGGCACCTAGGTACACATCTTCATCGTCTTGTTTACAACCCACATTGCCCAGCAAGCCAGCCAACATGGAAAGGTGCAGTTGCTCGTAGGTTGCTGGCTTGGTGTTTAGCTGCCAGCGGTGTTCGGCAACAGTTGTATGCAACTGCGTGTGGGTGTCACGCCATTCGCGCACACGGCGAATGTTCACAAAGTTTTGTCGCAGCAATTGTTCATACTGACGGTTGCTCAGCTTGTGCTCAGACCCCGCAGCAGATTTACCGCCCCGCGCTTCTGACAACCATTTCCACAATTTCAAATAGCCAATGAATTCACTTTTTTCATCGTCAAACTTGACGTGCGCTTGATCGGCTTGGGATTGCGCTTCCATGGGCCTGTCGCGTACATCCTGAACTGACAGGGCACTGGCAATGATCAACACTTCGTCCAAGGCTTGCCTGTCGCGCGCTTCCAAAATCATACGACCTACGCGAGGGTCTAAAGGCAACTTGGCCAACTCAACACCTGTTCGCGTCAACTCATTGTTGTCATTGACAGCGCCCAGTTCTGCCAGCAATTGATAGCCATCGGTAATGGCACGCTTGGAAGGTGCTTCAATGAACGGAAAGTCGTCTACCACGCCCAAGTGCAAGGACTTCATGCGCAAAATCACACCTGCCAAAGAGGAACGCAAAATTTCTGGATCGGTAAATCGTGGCCTGCCGGTGAAATCTTTTTCGTCATACAAGCGAATGCAAATACCATTGGCCACACGCCCACATCGGCCAGCGCGTTGGTTGGCAGCCGCTTGGCTAATGGGCTCCACCATCAATTGTTCTACCTTGCTTCTCAAGCTGTAGCGTTTGACGCGGGCAGTGCCCACATCGATCACGTAGCGAATGCCTGGCACTGTCAATGATGTTTCGGCCACATTGGTGGCCAGCACAATGCGGCGTCCGTTGTGGCTTTCAAAAACGCGCTCTTGGTCTGCTTGAGACAGCCGTGCAAACAAAGGCAATACCTCTGCACCGCGCGTCACAGCACTGTGGGTAAGATGTTTGCGCAGATGGTCGTTGGCTTCGCGAATTTCACGCTCCCCTGGCAGAAATACCAGGATGTCACCCGAGGCATGCCCGGTCCAAAGTTCGTCCACAGCAGCCGCAATGGCATCGTTCAAATCATGCTCACGCGACTCCTCAAAGGGACGCCAACGCATTTCAACTGGAAACGTTCGGCCCGACACCATGATGACGGGGGCCGGCCCTTTGGCAGAGGCAAAGTGCTGCGCAAAGCGATCGGCATCAATGGTGGCCGATGTCACCACCACTTTCAGATCAGGCCGGCGCGGCAAGATCTGGCGCAGGTAGCCCAGCAAGAAATCAATGTTCAGGCTGCGTTCGTGAGCTTCATCAATGATGATCGTGTCATAGGCTTCGAGCAGAGGGTCATTTTGTGTCTCGGCCAGCAAAATACCGTCGGTCATCAGCTTGACCGATGCCTCCTTAGACAAACGATCTTGAAAGCGTACTTTGTAACCCACCACATCGCCCAAGGGTGTTTTGAGTTCCTCGGCAATGCGCTTGGCCACACTGCTGGCCGCAATTCGCCTAGGCTGAGTATGACCAATCCACTTTCCGCGCTGCCCTGATGGCGCATTCAGCTTGCCTCTTCCCAATGCCAATGCAATCTTGGGGAGTTGTGTGGTTTTTCCCGAACCGGTCTCGCCACAGACGATGATGACCTGGTGATCTGCCATGGCTTGGGCAATTTCGTCGCGCTTTGCCGACACTGGCAAAGACTCGGGAAACTCGATTTTCAAGGGGGTGGCGGACAATGGCAAAACTTCTGTAAAAATCAGGGATGGCGTAAGGCCTGAATTATCCGCTGTCTTGGCCCCCTTTCGAGAGACCCCCTAGCCCATGTCCACTGTCTTCAATTTCACCTTCGTGCCTTGGTTTCGCTCGGTGGCACCCTACATTCACATGCACCGCGGCAAAACCTTTGTGGTGGGCATCGCGGGTGAGGCCATTGCTGCAGGCAAGTTGCAGAACTTGGCGCAGGACTTGGCCTTGATTCAAAGCATGGGCGTCAAAATTGTGTTGGTGCACGGCTTTCGTCCTCAAGTCAACGAACAATTGCATGCCAAAGGTCACGAGCCAAAATACTCTCACGGAATCAGAATCACAGACGAAGTGGCATTGGATTGCGCCCAAGAAGCGGCCGGTCAACTGCGCTATGAAATTGAAGCCGCCTTCAGCCAAGGCTTGCCCAACACACCCATGGCCGGCTCTACAGTGCGGGTCATCAGCGGTAACTTCCTAACCGCAAGGCCTGTTGGCATTGTGGATGGCGTCGATTTCAAACACTCTGGCTTGGTTCGCAAAGTAGACGTTGCAGGCATCACCCAAACCTTGGACATGGGCGCCATGGTACTGCTCTCGCCGTTTGGCTTTTCACCCACAGGCGAAGCTTTCAATTTGTCAATGGAAGAAGTGGCCACCAGTGTGGCCATTGAAATGCAAGCAGACAAACTTATCTTCCTGACTGAAATTCCAGGCTTGCGCATCAATCCGGAAGAACCTGAGTCCGAAGACAATCCCATCGACACTGAATTGCCTTTGGCCACTGCAGAAAAGTGGCTCAATGAATTGCCAGCAGCACTGCTACCCACCGACCATGCTTTCTATTTGCAACACTGCGTGAAAGCCTGCAAAGAAGGCGTGGAACGAAGCCACATCCTGCCGTTTGCGGTCGATGGTGCTTTGCTGTTAGAAATCTATGTGCACGATGGCATTGGCACCATGGTCATCGACGAAAAACTAGAAGAACTGCGAGAAGCCACATCTGACGATGTGGGCGGCATTTTGCAATTGATCGAGCCCTTTGAAAACGATGGCACCTTGGTCAAACGCGATCGCACAGAGATTGAACGCGATGTCGACCACTACACCATCATTGAACACGATGGTGTGATCTTCGCTTGTGCCGCGCTTTATCCCTACCCTGAAGCCAAAACTGCCGAAATGGCCGCGCTGACGGTATCGCCCCAATCACAAGGTCAGGGGGATGGCGAGAAAATTTTGAAACGCATTGAGCAGCGTGCCAAGGCCATGGGTTTGCAAAGTATTTTTGTGCTCACCACACGCACCATGCATTGGTTCATCAAGCGCGGCTTTGTGCAAATGGACCCAGACTGGTTGCCTGAAGGTCGCAAACGCAAGTACAACTGGGATCGACGCAGTCAAGTATTGGTGAAAAAGCTCAGCTGAGCAAGCCGCGCCGATAGCCGCCTGAATTTCTATTCAAGGGGCTGTGGTGTGGCCACTTTGAACAACCCATCTCGCACACGAATTGCAAGCATCAACAACATGATGCAAGTGAATGCCACGAAAGACCAGTTGGCAATGGTGCCGCCCAAGAAGGTCCAGTCAATTTTGGTGCAATCGCCACTCCCCTTGAAGATCATGGGAATGAAGCGTTGCATCGGAAAGTTTTCAATCATGCCGTAGAAGTCACGGCCACATGACACCACTTCTGGCGGATACCATTGCAACCATGATTGACGCGCAGCAACAAATGCACCAAAGCCTGCCGTTAAGACAACCGCCCAAGACATCAGCATGGCACGCAGGGCTGAAGCCCCCATTGCGCCAAATGCACTCAGCACGATAACGCCAATCAGGGCGTAGCGCTGCACAATGCACATAGGACAAGGCTCCAAACCCAGGTAATGTTGCAAATACACAATGCCAAAAATCAGCATGGCTGTGCAGCCTCCTGCCACCAACGCCAGCCATGTTCGGACTGACATCTGCCTCAGCGATTCAAAAGAGATAGCCATTGAGACTTTCGGTTGTAGGGTGGTTTGGCATTAACTCTCGACAAAAGCACGCTCAATGACAAACTGACCTGGCGTACTGGTGTTGCCCTCAACAAAGCCGAGCTTTTCACACAAAGCTTTGAGGTCGCGCAGCATTTCTGGGCTACCGCAAATCATGACGCGATCTTCTGCAGGATTGAGCGCCGGAATACCCAAATCGGCACTGATCTTGCCGTTTTCGAGCAAATCAGTGACGCGGCCTTTGTGCTCAAACGCTTCACGCGTCACGGTGGGGTAATACAACAATTGTTTGCTGACCATCTCGCCTAAAAATTCGTCTTGGGGCAACTCTTGGGTGATGAAGTCGCGGTAGGCCAGTTCTTTGACTTCACGGACCCCATGCAACAACACCACTTGCTCAAAACGCTCGTAGGTTTCGGGATCGCGAATGATGCTCATGAAGGGCGCTAAGCCAGTGCCTGTGCCAATGAGGTACAAACGCTTGGCAGGCGTCAGGTAATCGATCAGCAAAGTGCCTGTGGGTTTACGTCCGACCACAATGGTGTCGCCCACTTGAATGTGCTGCAACTTGGAGGTCAGAGGGCCATCTTGAACTTTGATGCTCAAAAATTCCAAATGCTCTTCGTAATTGGCACTGGCAATGCTGTAGGCGCGAAGCAAGGGTTTGCCGTTGTCGCCTCGAAGGCCAATCATGGTGAAGTGGCCATTGGAAAACCGCAGCGCTTGGTCGCGAGTCGTGGTAAAGCTGAACAAGCGGTCGGTCCAGTGATGAACACTCAGGACTTTTTCTTCTAAAAATGCACTCATAAAACCTAGGGGAATTTGAACAAAACAGGCCATTTTGAGCCCGATTCGTTGGTATTGGAAATACAATAATTTTATATCTGTATACACAGTCGATCTTAAGCTTCATCAAGGAACACCATGGCGCGTACCGTTAATTGCATCAAATTGGAAAAAGAAGCAGAAGGTTTGGACTTTCCGCCCTATCCTGGCGATTTGGGTAAACGCATTTGGGAAAGTGTCAGCAAAGAAGCTTGGGCAGCATGGCTAAAGCACCAAACCATGTTGGTCAACGAAAATCGTTTGAACTTGGCCGATGCACGTGCCCGTCAATATTTGGCTCGCCAAATGGAAAACCATTTCTTTGGTTCTGGCGCTGACGCGGCCCAAGGTTATGTCCCCCCCACCAACCCCTAATTTTCACGCGGGTCATTGGCAACATCGAGCAGCGTGGCAAACCAGTTGGCACGCATTGGAAACTTCTTTTGGGTGTGGGGAATCGTTTCTCCACACCCTTCATGCATGGCAACAAGATTCTGCCGCACCTGATTGGCTGTTCTTTACGGCCTTCGCAACCGAATCACCACAAAAGCTCCACCCCCGCCTCGCCGAAGCATGTTTTGGCCTACTGCCTGGCGTTCATCGCATTGTTTTTGAACAAGGCAAGGTCCAACTGACTTTGTGCATCGGGCCGCCTTCCAACATTGCCCGCGAAATTGACGTGTCCGCGGACAGCATTCGCATGGATGCACTTGAAGCATGGGATGCAAGACAAATTGGAAGGCTGTGTCATGAGGGAAGTGCATTAACTTGGACTGACGCGTCAACCCAATTCATCGCTGAATTGGCACAAACTGGGGTGCAGATCACAGACCCATCAACAGGCGTATTCCAGCCCCAATGGACACCCAAAACTGCTTTGCGGCCCCGCTTAGAGAACACTGCGCCAAAGCACGCCGTGGTGATTGGGGCAGGCTTGTCAGGCGCGGCCGTAGCGCACAGTTTGGCTTGCAGAGGTTGGACCGTTGAAGTTTTGGATCAAGGCAATGGCTTGGGGGCTGGTGCGTCTGGTTTGCCGGCAGGTATTTTTGCCACCCATGTATCGCCAGACAACAATGTGCTCTCGCGCATCACACGCGATGGCGTTCGCGCCACCCTGCAACGTGCCAAGCAATTGCTCACGCAAGGAACACATTGGCAATTGTCTCATTTGCTAGAACATCGATATGACGGCAAACGTCAGTTGCCCAGTGGCGGGCAATGGCCTTCTGCAGGGCACGAGTGGAGCACCGAAGCAACTGAAAAACAAAATGTGCATGGTGGACTGCAAACCAGTTCAAAGGCTTTGTGGCACCCGTTGGCAGGTTGGATTCAACCGCCAGCATTTGTCAAAGCACAACTGGCACATCCCAACATCAGCTTGCGAAGCAATAGCCATGTTAGAAAGCTTCAACAAACCCATTCTGAATGGCAAGTGTTGAATGAAAACGGACAATGCATAGCCCAATCGAAACTTGTGGTCTTGGCCAACGCACATCCATGTCAATCATTGTTAGACACTGTGGCTTCCTCTGATCCAAGCCCTCAAGCCAAGCGCCCCTTCCTTCCTGCAACAGCTCTTCGAGGACAAGTGACGTGGGGCACGATGAAAGATTTGCCAGACAACTTGTGCAATGCGCTACCTCCATTTCCTGTCAATGGTCATGGCAGTTACATAGGCAACCTGACATCCTTCAACAACACAAGTGATCCACATTGGATTGTGGGTTCCAGTTTTCAGCGCAACGATTTTGATCTCTCAACGCGGCCTGAAGATCAGCAAAGCAACATTCAGCAATGGGCCGAACTGATGCCGGCATTTCAAGAAACCATCTTGAACAAAATCGATTTAAATCGCACCCAGTCATGGGCGGCCATTCGGTCTGCGCTACCAGACCGCGTGCCTGCTGTGGGTGAATTTACACACCCCGATTTCAAAGGATTGCACGTTTGCACGGGAATGGGAGCCAGGGGCATTAGCTGGTCGGTGCTGTGTGGCGAGTTGCTGGCCGCTCACCTCAACCATGAACCGCTTCCTATGGCCGCATCGCTGGCCAAGCGAATGGCCGCATCGCGCTTTGGCTGAATTACTGAAGCGCTGCTGCTGGCCTGCGTGACTTCACGTACGCATCGGTGGGTTGATAATTTTTGCCATCGGCATAACGCCACTGCGTCATGGTGCCCTGGTTGCCACGCAAATCGAGCTTGCCAACAAAGGCGCCCATGGTGGATTGCTGGTCGATGGCGCGAAACTCTGCAGGTCCAAAAGGTGTGCTGAATTTCAAACCACGCATGGCCAAAACCAGTTTTTCATTGTCAGTACTGCCTGCTTTTTTAATGGCCGCAAAAATGGCTTGCATGGTGGCATAGCCCACCACCGATCCAACTTTGGGGTTCTCTTTGAATTTACGATAATAGTTGGCAGCAAATGAGGCGTGCTCTTTGGTGTCTATTTGATCCCATGGATAGCCGGTCACAATCCAACCCTTGGGCGTTTCATCTTTCAAAACCTCCAAGTACTCTGGTTCACCCGAGAGCAAAGACACAACGGGCACTTTGGGGAAAATGCCGCGCTGATTGCCTTCGCGCACTAGCTTGGCCAAGTCTGCGCCAAAGGTCACATTGAAAATGGCATCGGGCTTGCTTTGCATCAGCGCACTCAAGCTACTACCTGCATCGATCTTGCCAAGCGCCGGCCATTGTTCACCCACAAATTCCACGTCTGGGCGCTTGGCTTTGAGCAATTCTTTGAAACTGGCCACTGCGCTTTGACCATATTCGTAATTGGGTGCCAAGGTGGCCCAACGTTTGGCGGGTAACTTGGCAGCCTCTTCAACCAACATAGCGGATTGCATGTAGGTACTTGGACGCAAGCGGAAGGTATATCGGTTGCCTTTGTCCCATACCAAGGCATCGGTCAAGGGCTCACTGGCCACAAACAAACGTTTGTTTTTGGCGGCATGGTCTGCCAATGCCAGACCCACGTTGGACAAGAAACCACCGGCCAAAACATCCACTTTTTCTTGGCTGCTCAATTCAATGGCATGGCGCAGTGCGTCTTCAGGCTTACCTGCATCATCACGGGCAATCACCTCCACTTTGCGGCCCAATAAGCCACCGGCGGCATTGATTTCCTCAACAGCCAACTGCCAACCCTGCTTATAGGGTTGGGTAAATTGTGGAATGGCGGAATAGCTGTTGATTTCTCCGATTCGAATAGGCATTTGGGCGCTTGTCGACAAAGCGGCCAACGCTGTAAACATGCAAACACCGACGCGAACCCATGACTTCATGCCAATCTCCCAAAAATTGAAACTGTATCAGCAAGCCAAATAGCCAGTCACTTACGGGACATTTAGACCCAAAACCGCACATGCTTATGATCAAAAAGCATATATGTACAACGAATAAATAGTTTGTTTGAGAATAAAGGCGCGATAAAGTTCAAGCCTTGTTCGGAAGAGTCCGAAGCTTTTCACCCCAGTCCAGATGTACCAATACACAGAATTTGACCGCCAGTTTGTAAAACTGCGGGCCGCACAACACCGTGACCAGCTTGAGCGTTGGCAAAACGGCCAACTGGCCGATGACGAGTTTCGTCCCCTGCGTCTCCAAAACGGTTGGTACGTTCAACGTTATGCGCCGATGTTACGAGTTGCTGTGCCCTACGGAGAAATTTCCAGCAAACAACTGAGCGTTTTGGCGCAAATTGCCAAGGAATACGACGAACCCGATGCCGAACTCTTTGCCAAGGCCCAAGCGCAACAAGATCTGTTGCCAGGCAATTCGCCACGCCTCATCAAAGGTTACGGTCACTTCACCACGCGTCAAAACGTTCAGTTCAATTGGATTCCTTTGGACAAATCTGCAGATGTGATGGACCTCTTGGCCACCGTAGACATGCACGGCATTCAGACCAGTGGCAATTGCATTCGCAACATCACCACAGATGAGTTGGCAGGTGTGGCCGTCGATGAAGTGGTCGACCCCAGGCCCTATGCAGAAATTTTGCGTCAGTGGAGTACCTTGCATCCTGAGTTTGCATTTCTTCCTCGCAAATTCAAGATTGCCATCACAGGCGCAACAGAAGACCGTGCCGCCATTGGTTGGCACGATGTAGGCTTGCAACTTGTGAAGAACGCTGATGGCGAAGTAGGCTTCAAAGTCTGGGTTGGGGGTGGCATGGGCCGCACACCCATCATTGGCACATTGGTGCGAGAGTTTTTGCCTTGGCAACACATCATGAATTACCTCGAAGCAGTTGTGCGTGTCTACAACCGCTGGGGTCGCCGCGACAATTTGTACAAAGCACGAATCAAAATTTTGGTGAAAGCTGAAGGCCAACGTTACATCGACGAGGTTGAAGCTGAGTTTGATGACGTGGTCAACAAAGATGGCGGCCCACACACCATCACGCAAGCAGAATTTGATCGTGTGGCCGCTTGCTTTGTAGAGCCCCCAGCACCTGAGAACATCAAAGCTTCAGCCAACAGCAACACACCAGACCCAGCCTTCCAACGGTGGTTGCACCAAAACGTGGTGGCCCACAAAAATCCAGCACTGCGCGCAGTAAGCTTGTCTTTCAAGCGTTTGGGCTTGGCACCCGGTGATGCCACAGCAGAACAGCTTGAGGCTTCTGCGCAATTGGTGGCCAAGTTCTCTCGCGGTGAAGCTCGCGTGACGCACTCGCAAAATTTGGTTCTGCCTTGGGTGCCCGAAACCTTACTGTTTGATTTGTGGCAAGAAGCCAAAGCCTTAGGCTTGGCAAGCCCCAACATTGGTTTGCTGAACGACATGATTGCCTGCCCAGGCGGTGACTATTGCGCTTTGGCCAATGCACGCGCTATTCCCGTTGCTGCTGCTATTTCAGAACGTTATCAAGACTTAGATGAATTGGATGATTTAGGTCCAATCGACTTGCACATTAGCGGTTGCATCAATTCTTGCGGACACCATCACAGTGGCCACATTGGCATCCTGGGGGTCGATAAAGATGGCAAAGAATGGTACCAAGTGACTTTGGGTGGCTCTGATGGTTCGGCATTGTCTGGTCCAGCAGGCGCGGGAAAAGTGGTGGGCCCATCTTTCTCAGCCGCCGAAGTGCCTGAAGTGATTGAAGCCGTGATCAACAAGTACCTTGAATTGCGCCTGCCTGCTGGCAACGGCCGTGCTGAATACTTCATCGAAACCTTTCGCCGTGTAGGTCAAGATGCTTTCAAAGTTGCCGCCAATGGCGCACGCCACCCCGAACCAGCGCTTGCTTGATACACGATTGATTCCCATGAAAATTTTGTCATTCAAAGATCACTCAGCTGGTGCATATGCCAGCGTCATCAGCTTGGCCAACGATGCAGATCCACGCACCGTGTCGCTCGATGGCGTCAAACGCATCGACTTGCACTTTCCTAAATTCACCGATGGCCGCGCCTACAGCCAGGCCTTTCTGCTGCGTCGTCGATTAGGTTTTAAAGGTGAAATTCGCGCGACAGGTGATGTTCTCATTGACCAGTTGGTGTCCATGGCGCGCACAGGTTTTGATGTGGCTGTTTTACGTGAAGGTATAGATGCAAGCGCTGCGCAACGTCAGTTCGATCGCTTTCCCGCCTTCTACCAAGGCTCGGCCATTGACACGCAGCCTTTGTTTGCGAAGAGCGCTGCATGAGCTTGTCTTCATTGAGTCAGGGTGTTCAAGGCAAGTCGCCAAGTGCCATGGATTTACACGCCAATCCAAGCGCCATCTTTGCAGAAAAAGTAGCCGAAACATTGGCACTTCTGAATCAAGCTGTTGTTCAATTCAGCCCCGTCACTCAAGCCTCTAGCTTGGGCGCTGAAGATGTTGTTATCACGCATTTGATCAACCAGAACGCCTTGAATATTCCTGTGTTTGTGTTGGAAACAGGTGCATTGCATCGCGAAACGCTGGCACTGCTTGAACGAACGCAAGCGCATTCAGTTGCACCGGTGAAGGTTTACCGTCCTTCATCAGAAAAAGTTATTTCCTTCGTCAAAACGCACGGCCAAAATGCCATGTACGAAAGTCTTGAGCTTCGCAAAGCATGCTGCCAAGTTCGCAAGCTTGAACCACTTGCAGAGGCACTTCAAGGTCAACGTGCATGGATTACCGGATTACGCCGCGAACAATCAACCCATCGCGCTGACGTACCGCACATTGACCGTACCGACGAAGCGACCAAAGGCCATGTCAAACTCAACCCTTTGGCCAACTGGACGTGGGGGGATGTATGGCACTACATCGCCATTCACAAGGTTGACTACAACCCCTTGCACGATCAATTTTTCCCAAGCATTGGTTGCGCACCCTGCACCCGCGCCATCAGCTTGGGAGAAGAGTTTCGGGCTGGCCGTTGGTGGTGGGAAGACGAAGCTGCCAAAGAGTGCGGCTTGCATGCCAAGAAATAAGCCCCATCGCAAAGCGCTGTCCCAAAGATATTTGAAGAACATATGAACGCACGCACTGAACCCGAATTGTTGCATCACCTCAGCAATGCCCACCTTGATGCCCTGGAAGAGGAAACCATCTTCATCCTGCGCGAAGTGGCAGCGGCCTTTGAGCGCCCCACCCTTTTATTTTCGGGCGGTAAAGACTCCTTAGTGATGTTGAAGTGCGCTGAAAAAGCCTTTGTCGACAAACAAAAAGGGGGCCGCATTCCCTACCCTTTGTTAATGATCGACACCGGTCACAATTTCAAAGAAGTGACAGACTTTCGTGATTTTCGCGCCAACGAATTGGGCGCCAAGCTGATCGTTCGCAGCGTAGAAGATTCTATGAAGCGGGGCACTGTGCGCTTAGCGCACCCTGGTGAATCACGCAATGTTCACCAATCGGTCACTTTGCTTGAAGCCATTGAAGAGTTCAAATTTGATGCGCTAATTGGTGGTGCGCGCCGTGATGAAGAAAAAGCCCGCGCCAAAGAACGAATTTTCAGCCACCGCGACAGTTTTGGCCAATGGCAACCTAAGTCACAACGCCCCGAGTTGTGGTCCTTGTTTAACACCAAATTGCAGCCCGGCGAACACTTCCGCGTGTTCCCCATTTCAAACTGGACCGAGCTCGATGTGTGGCAATACATTGCCCGAGAAAACATCGCACTGCCTTCCATCTACTACGCCCACAAACGCCAAGTGGTTGACCGCCGTGGATTGCTCGTGCCCGTCACAGATCTAACGCCCCCTAAAGATGGCGAACAAGTTGAAGTTCGAGACGTACGCTTCAGAACCGTGGGCGACATTACCTGCACTTGCCCCGTCGAAAGTACCGCTGCCACACCTGAAGAAATTGTGATTGAAACATTGGCGGCCGAAGTCAGTGAACGCGGCGCAACGCGCATGGACGACAAAACATCTGAAGCCTCTATGGAAAAACGCAAAAAAGACGGATATTTCTAATGACCTCAACTGCCAACTTAGACGCTGTCATCCATGCAGCACCCCTCTTTGTCCACAATGCCAATGCGCTGAAATTTATCACTTGCGGCTCGGTGGACGACGGCAAGAGCACCCTCATTGGCCGCTTGCTGGTGGACACAAAAGCTGTGTTGCAAGATCACCTGGCTGGCGTGCAGCGCCAAGGCGAAACCGATTTGGCCTTGCTCACCGATGGCTTGTCGGCAGAGCGCGAGCAAGGCATCACCATCGACGTGGCTTATCGTTACTTCAGCACCGAAACGCGTAAGTTCATCATTGGCGATGCGCCCGGTCATGAGCAATACACACGCAACATGGTGACCGCAGCTTCCAGTGCAGATGCAGCCGTGGTGTTGGTGGATGCAACCAAGCTGAATTGGAATGACGTCAACCTCAGCTTGCTTCCCCAAACTCGCCGACACAGCTTACTTTTGAAGTTGCTACGCGTACCTTCTGTGGTGTTTGCCATCAACAAACTGGATGCCGTTGAAGACGCCACAGTGGCCTTTCAAAATATTCAACGTGCATTGGCAAAGTTTGCGACTGAAGCCGGTATTCATGTCAAAGCTTGGGTGCCCATCTCAGCACTGAAAGGCTGGAACGTCGTGGACAGCCATCCCAACTGGTGTGGCTACACTGGCCCTAACTTGTTACAAATTTTGGAAACATTGCCCAACACGCCTGCTGAGGCCGAAGTGGCGATGAGCTTCCCTGTGCAATGGGTTGAAAAATTCCACGACTCCAATGTGACACACCAAGGTCGCCGTGTTTTTTGGGGCCGCGTTGCCACAGGTACTTTAAGCCTCGGACAAAGTGTCAAAGTTTTCCCAAGTGGCCAAACAGCCTTGGTTGCTCAGGTGCTCTCAGCAACTCGCCAAGACAAATCCAATGTCACAGGACAAAGTGCTGGGCTGGTGTTGGACCGCGAAGTGGATGTATCTCGGGGTGATTGGATTGTGGCCGCAGACGCCGGCCTTGAAGGACAGCGTCAAATTGACGCCACTGTGGCTTGGATGGACGATGAGCCTTTGGTGCCAGGTCGACTTTATTGGGCCCTGCATGGCCACCGCTGGGTAAAGGCCAAGGTACAGCGTGTCGCGCATCGCCTGAACATCAACACCTTGGACGAAGAAGACGCCTCTGAACTGCCTGCCAACTCGGTAGGACACGTCACTTTAGCCTTCCAAGAGCCTCTCATGACCCTGCCATTTGGCCAATCTCGACTCTTGGGCGCCCTTATTTTGGTCGACACCGCCAGCCATAAGACCTCAGGCGCAGTGTTGGTGAATTGAGACAGCGCGCCCTTAACTGCCTTAAAATGCCCACTTTCGGACACCATACCCATGTTGTCCTTTAACGTCCTAGCCCTTTCAAACTGTCATGACCCACGTTGTTTCTGAATCCTGTATCCGCTGCAAATACACCGACTGCGTGGATGTCTGCCCAGTCGACTGCTTCCGCGAAGGCCCCAACTTTTTGACCATTGACCCCGATGAGTGCATTGACTGCGCAGTTTGCATTCCCGAGTGCCCTGTCAATGCCATTTATGCGGAAGAAGACCTGCCTGCAGACCAAGTGCACATGACCAAGCTCAATGCCGAGTTGGCTTTGTTGCCCAATTGGAAAAGTATCACCAAGCGCAAAGCGCCTATGCCAGATGCAGATGATTGGAAAGACAAAAGCGGCAAGCTCAAAGAGTTGCAGCGTTGATTCAAACCGAAGCCTTGATCATTGGGGCAGGCCCTGTGGGCCTGTTCCAAGCGTTTCAACTAGGGCTTCAAGACATCCGCTGTCATGTGGTGGATGCATTGCCGCAAGTGGGCGGCCAGTGCGTAGAACTCTACGCCCACAAACCCATCTACGACATTCCCGGCATTCCCTATTGCACTGGTCAAGAACTGATTGACCAACTTCAAAAGCAGGTCAAACCCTTCGCCCCCCAATTTCACCTGCAAGAATTGGTGAGTGAACTCAAAGTCACCCAAGAAGGCCATTGGCATGTGCAGACCGACAAGGGCACTCAATTCAAAGCGTCTACGGTGTTCATTGCAGCCGGCGTTGGCGCCTTTGTAAAACGCGGGTTGAATTTGGATGGCTTCGATGAATTGTTAGGCACGTCTATTTTTCAGAGCACGCCCAACGCCAGTTCATTCAAAGGCAAACACTTGATCGTTCTAGGCGACAGCGACGCGGCCTTGCAAGCCTGTGCGCAATGGCGGCAAGGCTCAGATGCTGCCGCAAGCGTGACCTTGGTCCATCGCCGTGACCAGTTTCAAGCCGAGCCACAAGCCATTGAAGACATGCGCCAGGCCTGCGCCAATCACAGCATGCGCTTTGTGGCCGGACAACCCACAGGTTTAGTTCAAGCCCGTGGTCAACTGACCGGTCTCGAAATTCTGAATGCCCAGGGCGACAATGAAGTACTTCCTGCCAATGCCATGTTGTTGTGTCTTGGCGTTTCGCCAAAGCTCGGCCCTCTCAGCGATTGGGGCTTGGCAATGGAACGCAAGCAATTGAGGGTCAACACCGAGACCTACGCCACAGAGGCGAAGGGTATCTTTGCCGTGGGCGACATCAACACCTACCCTGGCAAAAAGAAACTCATTGTGTGCGGTTTTCACGAGGCCACTTTGGCCGCCTTTGGTGCCTCAGCGCTGTTGCGCCCTGACCAAAAAACCTTACTTCAATACACGACAACATCTACCCACCTGCACAATCTCTTGGGTGTGTCGTAGAATTCAACCTGTGACTCCAAACGCCGTTTGCAGTCACATCCGCTAGGGGTGTTTTGGCCTAATGGCCAAGACTGAGAAAGTCCCTTTGAACCTGATTGAGGTAATCCTCGCGCAGGGAAGCTTGTCTAAACAACGAGGCAATCACTCAATTGCCAGCATTCGT
>JBEDKQ010000025.1:0-22716 GCA_041172085.1 Pseudomonadota bacterium
GCCAAGACACGACGCTTGGTGGCCGCGTCGTCAAACAACATGTCGATGCCAATGGTGCGAGCGGGGTCCAAGCGCTCGACCACCGCAACCGTGGTGACATCAAAGCCCAAAGGCGCAACAATGGTCAAAGCTTGGGGTGAGGGTGATGCCCCAGACTCGATGGTGGCACCTAGGTCTTTGAGCAATTGTAAAAGTTCAAGGCGTCTAGACGCCCGAGGTGAAACCCATACAGGTGGAAATTCTTTGACTTCTGGCACGGGCGGTTCTGGGTGAAGATCAGGTTTGCCTTCGGTATATTTATAAAAACCTTCACCAACCTTTTTACCTACCACGCCGCCTGCAAGCCGTTGTGCAGTGATTACGCTAGGCCTGTATCGTGGTTCTTGGTAATACTGGTTGTAGATGGACTCCATCACGGGGTGAGACACATCTAATGCAGTGAGGTCAAACAACTCGAAGGGGCCAAGCTTGAATCCCACTTGGTCTTTCAAAATGCGATCGATGGTGGCGAAATCTGCCACACCTTCAGACACAATGCGCAAAGCCTCAGTGCCATAGCCACGACCAGCATGGTTGACAATAAAACCGGGGGTGTCATTGGCTTGAACAGGCGTGTGGCCCATTTGTGAGGCAAATGTTGTCAGTTTTTCGCACACCTCGGAATGGGTTTTCAAGCCTGCAATGACCTCTACAACTTTCATGAGCGGCACTGGATTGAAAAAGTGATAGCCCGCAAAGTTGCCAGGCCGCTTTAATGCAGCGGCTATGGCCGTCACAGAAAGAGAGGACGTGTTGGTCACCAATACGGCAGATTCAGGCAGCAGATTTTCAAGCTCAGTGAACAATGATTTTTTAATGTCTAGGCGTTCGACAATGGCCTCGACAACCAACTCGCATGATTTCAAATCGCTCAAAGCATTGGCACTTTGCAAACGTGATTTGTAGACGCTGACAGTGTCCTGATCCAAACGCCCTTTGGTAGCCAGCGTATCCCAAACTTGATGGACCGCAACGATGGCTTTTTGAATGGCTTCTGGTTGCGTGTCAAAGAGCCAAACTTGGCTACCTGCTTGGGCTGCGATTTGTGCAATGCCGCGGCCCATCGCGCCTGCGCCGATAACGGCAACTTGATTGAATGCAAGAGTCATGTTGTCAAACTTTAACGGCGTACCTGAAGCGCGCCTGGGTTCACGATGTTGGTGGGTGTGCCTTTGATGAAGTTCACGACGTTGTCAAAGGCCGCGCCAAAGTACAGTTCATAGTTGTCTTTTTCGACATAGCCGATGTGGGGCGTGCAGATGCAATTTTCTAAACGCAACAACGCGTGCCCTTGCAAAATGGGTTCGTGTTCAAAAACGTCAATGGCCGCCAAGCCCGGACGACCACGGTTGAGGGCGCTGATTAATGCATCGGTTTCTAGTAGCTCGGCACGAGATGTATTTACAAACATTGCGCTTGTCTTCATGCGAGACAGATCTTCCAATGTCACGATGCCGCGAGTTGCATCGTTCAGGCGTAAATGCACGGAGATCACATCACATTGTTCAAAGAAGGCTTCTCGTGATGCAGCAGGAATAAAGCCATGTTGAACGGCTTTTTCGCGAGAGGATTCGCTGCCCCATACAACGACTTGCATGCCAAATGCTTTTGCATAGCCTGCAACCAATTGGCCAATTTTGCCGTAGCCCCAAATGCCCATGGTGCGTCCGCGCAAGACGGTTCCCAAGCCAAAATTGGCAGGCATGGATGCAGCCTTCAGCCCTGATTGCTGCCAAGCGCCGTGTTTGAGGTTGCCAATGTATTGTGGCAAACGACGGGCAGCAGCCATGACCAAAGCCCATGTTAATTCTGCTGGTGCAAATGGCGAGCCTGTTCCTTGGGCAACCGCAATACCGCGTTCGGTACATGCTTCCAAATCAATGTGTGAGCCTGCATGACCTGTTTGAGAGATGAGCTTTAAGCGGGGAAGCTTTTCAATCAACTGACGGTTGAGGTGGGAGCGCTCGCGTATGAGGACCAAAATGTCTGCATCTTTAAGTCGCACTGACAACTGTCCCAAACCTTTGACGGTATTGGTGTAGACCTTGGCGCTGTAGGCATCTAGTTTGGATGCACAATCTAATTTTCGGACGACATCTTGGTAGTCGTCAAGGATCACTATGTTCATAGGCACTATTGTGCCTTGCCCAAAGGCTCTTGCTAAGCCAGCAATTCAAAAATTGAGCACCCAAATAATTGGCGCTCAATTTTCGAACGGAGAAACACTCAGTGTGGCAAAGAAGGCTTATTTTGGCTTTCCAAAGCGACCAAACGGTCTAATTCTGCACAAACGTCTGCCATCTTTCCTGAAATGACCATGCGACCGGCGCATGAAGGTGCATCTCCTTGTTCGGAAATGCGTAAAACGCGCAGTGCTTTTTGCTTGGGTTTGAAATGGATTGAATGCCCAGCGATTGACTGGACGGGTTGGCTTGCATGCTCATTTTCGACGTGCAGTGCTGAGGCCATGAATCTTTGAAAACCGTTGTAAATGTTGGCAATGCCTAAAAGTGCGATGGTCATGCTGGTACTTGTTGGGTTGAATGTGGACAATGAGGCTGTGACAGTGATGGCACAGGAATTACATCAGGAGGGTGTTGCGAATGAGACCCACGGCCAATCCTTCAATGTCGAAGGGCTCGCCGGGATGAACCAAGATGATGGGGTAATCGGGGTTTTCGGGGAGCAATTCGATGCGATCGGCTTGTCTGCGCAAACGCTTCACGGTGACTTCGTCTCCTAATCGGGCCACCACGATTTGACCGTTGCGCACATCTTTGGTGGCTTTGACAGCCAGCAGGTCGCCATCCATGATGCCGGCATCTCGCATGGACATGCCACGGACTCTGAGCAAATAATCGGGTTGTTCCTGAAAAAGGTGGGTTTCGACGTGGTAAGTGCGGTCGACGTGTTCTTGCGCCAAAATAGGCGAACCTGCTGCAACACGGCCAATCAGGGGCAGCGCCAATTGGGCAAATCCTGGCAAAGGCATGCTGAACAAGTCGGTCGAATTGCGCATATTGTCGCGGGAGGATCCTCTTAGGCGAATGCCGCGAGAGGTGCCACTGACCAAATCGATGGCACCTTTTCTTGCCAATGCTTGAAGATGTTCTTCGGCAGCATTGGCAGACTTGAACCCCAAGACCTGAGCTATTTCGGCTCGTGTAGGCGGTGCACCGGTTTCAGCAATGGTTTTTTGAATAAGCTCCAAAATTTGCTGTTGACGGGCTGTGAGTTTGGGTTGATCGATCATGGTGACTTCCTTGAAAGGTGGCTGAATTCACAGATAACTGTTTTATTATCCAGTAACTGTATTTTTAACCAGTCTTTTTACAAATGCAAGCACAAAATCAAAAAATTGTTGTTTTAGGCACAGGCGGCACCATTGCAGGTGAATCCAGTTCTGCTTCTGAAGGGCTCAGTTACAAGGCAGCTCAAAGGGGCATTGACGTATTGCTTCGATCTGTGGCGGAAATCGGACAAGGCTTGCCCAAATCAGTGTCAGATTTTCAGTTTGAATCAGAACAAGTGGCTCAGATAGACAGCAAGGACATGAACTTTGCAACTTGGCGTCACTTGGCTCAGCGCTGTCAAACTTGGCTTTCCTTAGATGAGGTGAAAGCTTTGGTGATTACTCACGGCACAGACACGCTTGAAGAAACCGCTTATTTTTTGTCTCGTGTGATTCACACCAACAAGCCGATTGTGTTGACTTGTGCTATGCGGCCTGCCAACTTCAAAGATGCGGATGGCCCACAAAATTTACGAGATGCTTTGACAGTTGCATCTGTGGCGCAATTGGCTGGGGTTTGGATGGTTGCAGCAGGCGAAATTCATCACAGTCAGCATGTTCAAAAAGTTCACCCAACTCGTCTAAATGCTTTTGATTCAGGTGAATGGGGTGCAGCCGGAACTGTGATCGATGATCATGTCGTTTGGTCTAACAACGTTCAAGCAAAAAAGACGAATGAATCTGAAAGCTTTTTTAGATTGCCCGAGCCCGCCAACTGGCCCTGGGTCGAAATTGTTTTCAATCACGTCCAAGCCAATGCTAAGTGTGTTGATCTTTTGGTAGCCGCGGGTGTTCAAGGCTTGGTGATTGCAGGTACAGGGAATGGTTCCATCAGCACTGAGTTAAAAGAAGGCTTGTTGCGTGCGCAATCGGCAGGTGTTGAAATTCGAGTGACCAGTCGTTGCAACCAAGGGCCCGTCGTTGAGACTGAGTCGCATGTCTTTTCAGTTTCAGAAGGGTTGAATCCCTTCAAAACAAGAGTGGCCTTGATGTTGGACTTGATGTCCAAACAGCAAAGCCACTGAGGATGCGCCAAGGGGCGCGTTAAGAAGCGCCCAAAGCCTTCATGGCATGCTGTGTAATTTCCTCAACGGAGCCCATGCCACTGATGGCACGGTATTGGGGCGCTGATTGAGGCTCGCGTTGTGCCCACTCCGAGTAGTAGGCCACCAAGGGCCGTGTTTGCTGGCTGTAAACGTCTAAACGCTTTTTGACAGTTTCTTCTTTGTCGTCTTCGCGTTGCACCAGGGGCTCGCCGGTAACGTCGTCTTTGCCTTCAACCTTGGGCGCATTGAATTTGACATGGTAAGTACGGCCCGATGCGGGGTGTGAACGTCGACCGCTCATGCGTTCGATGATGGCCTCAAATGGGACATCAATTTCAAGCACGTAATCGAGTTTGACACCAGCGGCCTTCATGGCATCAGCTTGTGGAATGGTGCGGGGAAAACCATCGAACAAGAAACCATTGGCGCAGTCCGCTTGTGAAATGCGTTCTTTGACCAGATTGATGATGAGATCATCACTGACCAAGCCGCCAGATTCCATGACTGCTTTGGCTTCAAGCCCCAAAGGGGTACCGGCTTTGACTGCCGCGCGCAGCATATCGCCTGTTGAAATTTGGGGAATTGAAAATTTCTGGCAAATGAAGGCCGCTTGGGTACCTTTGCCTGCTCCGGGAGCACCTAAAAGAATCAGTCTCATGAAAATTCCGAATAGTTGTTAAATCTTTCGCCACAGCCTGCATGGCTCTCATTGGAGAATAGCACGGGAAGCCCAAATCTTCCTGACAGCAAGACCTTGGCGCGATCAAGGTTTAAACAGAGCTCTTACGCGCGCCAAATCTTCTGGCGTGTCTACACCCGGCCCAGGGACATGATTGGCAACGTGTACCGCAATTTTGTGGCCGAACCACATGGCCCTTAGTTGCTCTAAGGCTTCACAAGTTTCAATGGGTGCAGGTGGCAACTGTGGGAAGGTTTTCAAAAATCCAACCCGATAAGCATAAATACCAATATGCCTTAAAGGGGCAGGAGAAGGCAATTGTTGAATACCTTGAGTGTTGCCATCTCGCCACCAAGGAATAGGCGCGCGGCTAAAGTACATGGCCAGTTGCGCTTGGTCAATGACCACTTTGACGACATTGGGGTTGGTGAAATCGGCCACATTGTCCAGGGCGTGGGCGGCTGTACTCATGCTGGCAGTAGGGCGCTGGTACAAAAGCGTGGCCACTTGGACGATCAATTCTGGCTCGATCAGCGGTTCATCGCCTTGAACATTCACGACCACGTCATCGTCCTTCAAGCCCAGTATGGCACTGGCCTCTGCCAGTCTGTCACTGCCACTGGGATGATCGACCTTGGTCAGTAAAACGGGCACACCATGATGTTTGCAAGCCATGACAATTTCAGGGCTATCTGCGGCAACCACGACCTGTGCCGCCTTCGACAAGGCGGCACGCTGTGCAACACGAACCACCATGGGCAGGCCTTGAATGTCTGCCAAGGGTTTGTTGGGTAATCGTGTTGAGGCCAGGCGGGCAGGGATCAGTACGGTAAACGAGGGGGTCATTTTATTGGAAGGGCGAGCCGATTAGACCAGAGGCGATCTGGGTTTAAGTGCCTCTAATTCGTCATCACTTAAGGTGCGCGCTTCGTTTTCTAGCAAGATGGGTATGCCGTTGCGAATGGGGTATGCCAAACGAGCGCTGCGAGACCAGAGTTCCTGCAAGTCACGATGTAAATCGAGCGGGCCTTTTGTGACAGGGCAAACCAGCAATTCAAATAATTTAGTGTCCATGTTGTCAATGATAACGGTGACGGGATTCAAGAAGGGCATCGAATGCGAGCCAAAACTGTGGTTCTGGTTCAAACAACAATGGCACCGCAAAAGCCTGTGGCTGCTTTTGCCAGAGTTTGACGGCATCTTTTTCAGTGCACAACAATTTAAGTTGTGAATGCATGGGTTGCCATTGCGCAAAGTCGTCGTGGTCAGGCAATGCTGTCAAATGTGAAATTTGTATATTGCAATCTTTGAGCATTTCAGCAAATGCTTCTGGCTTGGCAATACCGCAGACAACTTCGACAGCCTCTTGCTGAAGCGCTTTCAAAGTAAGCTCTTGGCCGAAGCCATTGATTGCCGTGGGGCTGAGTTGCCGCTTTGATTCGAAGCCCTCCGTCATGGACCGATTGTGGGTGTGCAGCAAAAGATCAACTTTGCGCGGCCAAGCTTCTCGCAATGGGCCCGCGGGCAAAAGCCGACCGTTGCCAATGCCCATGCTGTCCATGACGCAAATTTCAATGTCACGCTTTAGTGACCAATGTTGCAAGCCATCGTCGCACACAAGAATGTTGACTTCTGGATGCTCAATCAATAACTGACGGGCAGCGTCAACTCGCTTGGCACCCACAGCAACCGGTACTTGGCACTTTCTGTGGATCAGCAAAGGTTCATCACCGACTTGCTCGGGGCTGCTGTTTGCTTGAACCATTTGAACATCTTGTGCTGATCGTCCATAGCCCCTCGAGACCACACCTACTTTCAGGCCCTGTTGCTTTAATCGCTGCACCAAGGCAATGGTCAGTGGTGTTTTGCCGCCACCTCCAGCGACAATATTGCCCACGACAATGACTGTGGCATTGACAGTTTGTGATGAGCGTAAGCCCAGCGCATACAAAAGATGCCGAGTGAACAAAGCCAATCTGTAAAGCATTTCCATTGGCCACAAGGCGACAGTCAAGGCAGACTTTTTGTGCCAATGACGGGGCAGTTGATGAAGCCAATGCATGGTGTGATTTGCGCGGCGGTAATCAGGGTTGGCTGGATTCAGTGATATTTGAAGCAGTGTTATTTTGCGTTGCAAAGGCAATTTTTGAAATGCCTAGTGCGCGCGCTGCTTCTAAGACGTTGACCACGGCTTGATGCGTTGCAGATGCATCGGCTTTGATGAGCAGCGTAGCTTGTGTTTTGCTCATATTGCCAAGTGCCAAAACCAAATCTTGAGGTGTACGCCCTTCAATTTTGTTGCCATTGACTGAATACATGCCCTGTGCATTGACCGATACCACCCAAGCTGGTAATTCAGCGGGAGATTGCGCGGCGTTGGCCTTTGGCAAACTCAAATTCATCTCATTGAACTTTGACCAAGTGGTGGTCAGCATGAGAAAAATAAGGATCACCAACAAAACATCAATGAAAGGTATCAGGTTGATGTCTGGCTCGGTAGGGGAGGTGGTTTTGAATTTCAAAATGTGCCTTTTGAAAGATCAATCGCGCATGGCGGCCAAGTGCCTTGCAAAACGCTCTGAGGCCCATTCCATTTGTAGAACCAGTCGGTCCACTTTGGACTTGAAAAAACGCCAAGCCATCAGACAAGGAATGGCCACCAGTAAACCCAATGCTGTGTTGTAGAGGGCTATTGAAATGCCATTTGCCAGCTCTACGGGTTGTTGTTGCCCTGGTGCTTGAATGCCAAACAATTCAATCATGCCAATGACTGTGCCAAGCAAGCCTAGCAATGGCGCAGCTGAAGCCAACGTGGCCAAGGCTGTGAGGTAGCGTTCTAGTCCTTGCGCAGCCATGCGACCTTCCATTTCCATGCTTTCACGCACATCCTGATGGCTGGCCGCAGGGTTGATTGACAAAGTTTGCAATCCTGCAGCAAAGACAGGTCCGACAGCGCCCATGAGGGCAATTTCTTGGATGGTGTCATCCGATGGAAAGCCTTGACGCGTGCTTTCAATGGCCTTTGTTAACGCGTCTTCTGGTATTACTTTTGCCGTTCTCAGTGCATAAAGGCGCTCCAAAATAATGGCCACTGCCACAATGGAGCAAAGAATCAAGGGCCAAATGGGCCAACCGGCGGCTTGTATGATGCTTAACAAAATCAATCTTTCTACGTCTGGTTCAGTTTTGATTATGGCCGATGGATTTATTCTTGAATTCTGTGGATAACTTTGTGAAGAACCTTGTGTCTGCATCGATGTAGACCGCATGAATCCTGCATTTTGCCCTGTTGCCTCTTTTTTAAACAATAAATTACTCAATGAATTCAATAGCTTACATCTGTGTATGCGCTTGCAAGCGCGGTGATTGGCTTGGACGGCACGCTGCGTCAAAGCTGTGGACTCTTTGACATTGAAAATACAGGCGTGCTCCACAAAATGTTGCTAGAAACCGCAAAAAATAAGGCTCTTTTATGTCGCGTCTAAATTCTGAGCCGCGTGTCTGGTCAGTTGGTGCGTTGTGCCTTGCAATTGCAGATACTTTGAGTGCCCGATTTAACCCTGTCGCGGTCAAGGGCGAGATTTCTGGCTTTTCGCGTGCAGCCAGTGGCCATTGTTATTTCAATCTGAAGGACGACAGCGGTCAAATTCGCTGCGCCATGTTCAAAAGGGCTGCCAGTGCTTTGGGGTTTGTGCCTAGAGATGGTGAGTTGGTGGAGGTGCGCGGCAAGCTCGGTGTTTATGAGGCCAGGGGCGATTTGCAACTCGTTGTGGAAAGCATGCAACGGGCTGGGCAAGGCGACTTGTTTGCGCAATTCCTCAAGTTAAAAGCCACCTTAGAAGCCGAAGGCTTGTTTGATGCAACGCGCAAACAGTCCATTCCCGCACAACCACGGGCTATCGGCTTGATAACTTCATTAGGTGCGGCTGCACTGCACGATGTGGCCACAGCACTACAGCGAAGGGTGCCTCACATCCCTGTGATCTTGGCACCTGCATCTGTTCAAGGCGCAAATGCCCCCAGAGAGTTGCTTCACAGTCTTCATCAGTTGGTCGGTTGGCAAGGTTCACCCACGGATGCATCACCTCAAGGTTTGGCAGTTGACGTGATTCTGATGGTACGAGGCGGCGGTGCCATGGAAGACCTTTGGGCTTTCAACGATGAATCTTTGGTGCGCGCTGTGGCGTCCTGTCCTATTCCAATTATTTCGGGTGTGGGTCATGAAACAGATTTCACTTTGACAGATTTTGCGGCTGACTTGCGTGCGCCTACACCCACCGCTGCGGCCGAAATGGTGGCCACAGAGCAATCTCAGCTTTTGGGTGAGTTGGCGGCTGTTCAGGATGCGCTGGAAGATGCCCTGCGTTTGTCTGTCGACCGAATGAGCCAGCGTCTCGATTGGATTGCTGGCCGACTTGGCCGACCTTCCGCTCGATTGAATGACCAAAGCAATCGATTGAACCGTTTGTCTCAAGCCCTCAAATTTGGCATGCAATCTCATGTGCAGCGCAATGCGCAAAAGCTCAAGAGCTTGTCTGAAGCACTGCCTCGGATTAGGCAAATGAACCAGCAAGAACGCCAGCATCGTTTGTTGAACTTAGAGACGCGGCTGGGCTTGTTAGATCCCCATTTGGTCTTAGATCGAGGGTATGCGTGGTTGACGGATGATTCGGGTCAAGCCCTCACCAAAGTGGGCGATTTTCAAGTGAATCAAGCTGTTACGGCCACCTTGGCAGATGGCCGTGTCGACATGCAAGTGAAGGCCAAAGGTTGAAAGGGCATTGGCAGGCAACCCTTAAAGTGCTGCGTCTATTGCCATTGCGTTCCTGACAAAAGCTCCCGATCAACTTACAATACGCTTTTGATTTTTTGCACTTTAACGAGGATCACATGGAACATACCCTGCCAGCACTGCCCTATGCCATCGACGCATTGGCACCGCACTACAGCCAAGAAACTTTGGAATTTCACCACGGCAAGCACCACAACGCTTACGTTGTGAATTTGAACAATTTGCAAAAAGGCACTGAATTCGAATCAATGTCCTTGGAAGAAATCATCAAGAAATCCACTGGCGGCGTTTACAACAATTCAGCTCAAATCTGGAACCATACATTTTTCTGGAATTGCATGAAGCCCAACGGCGGCGGCGAACCCACAGGCGCTTTGGCTGATGCAATCAATGCCAAGTTTGGCTCTTACGCAGCTTTCAAAGAAGCCTTCGTTAAAAGTGCCGTTGGTAACTTCGGTTCAGGCTGGACATGGTTGGTTAAAAAGGCTGATGGTAGCGTTGACATCGTCAACATGGGCGCCGCTGGTACACCCCTTACAACAGCCGACAAAGCATTGCTGACGGTTGACGTTTGGGAACATGCTTACTACATTGACTATCGCAACATGCGTCCTAAGTTTGTCGAAACATTCTTGGACAAATTGGTGAACTGGTCTTTTGCAGAAGCCAATTTTGCTTAATTTCTCAGTTGCAACTCAAAGCCTTTAGTGGCTTTGCCAGTCTCAAAAAAAACAGCCCATCAGGGCTGTTTTTTTTCGTCTGTTCAATTCATCGAATCATCATGCCACCATCGGCCACAATGGTCTGACCCGTGATGTATTTGCCCGCTGCACTGGCCAACAAAACGGCAATGCCACCAATGTCATCGGGTTCGCCAATTCGACGCAGTGGTGTTTCGTTTTCTACCATGCCGGCTTTGACGGGGTCGTCGGTCAATGCTTTGGCGAAGTCGGTGCGAATGAGGCCTGGCGCAATGCAGTTCACTCGGATGTTGTCAGGACCCCATTCCACAGCCAAGTTGCGCGCCAATTGCATGTCTGCAGCTTTTGAGATGTTGTAGGCACCAATCACAGCCGAGCCGTGCAAGCCGCCCACAGATGACACCAGCACAATGGCACCATCTTTGCGCGCTTTCATGTCTGGATAGACCATGTTGCAGAGCCAGGTACTGGACAAGACGTTGTTGTGCATGACCTTGTTGAAAATTTCGTCGCTCATGCCTGTGGCTGGGCCGTAATAAGGATTGCTGGCAGCATTGCACACCAAGATATCGATGGGTCCCCAAGTGTCTTTTGTTGTCTGCACCATGGCCATCAACTGGTCTTTGATGGCAATACTGGCGCTGATGGCCATGGCTGTTCCGCCCTCCGCTTGAATTTCTTTGACGACGGCTTCACAGGCATCCAATTTACGGCTTGAGACCACAACCTTGGCGCCTGCGCGGGCCAATTGAAATGCGATAGAGCGACCAATGCCGCGGCTGGCACCTGTCACAATGGCCACTTTGCCAGTCAGGTTGAAGAGTTTCATAAGTCTCCTTTGTGGTGAACGGGGTTAACCCAAAATCAAAAGTGTGCCTTCAAACTGGCCATTGAACTGTCGTGCGTGTGTCAGCGACAATGCAAGCATGTCTTGCGCGTGGCTCAGACAAAGAAAAATTTGAGTGAAATGATGGATCAAATTCAGACAGTGGTCATCGGTGCTGGCGTTATTGGGCTTGCTGTTGCACGTCGTTTGGCCCTTGAAGGTCAAGAAGTCTTGTTGCTGGAATCGGCAGAGGCTTTTGGTACGGGCACCAGTTCACGCAACAGTGAAGTCATCCACGCCGGCATTTATTACCCTGCTGGTTCGCTGAAAGCCCAACTGTGTGTCCAAGGACGCAAAAAGTTGTATGCCTATTGCCGAGAACGCAGCATTCCCCACAAACAATGTGGCAAATTGATCGTTGCGACATCGACTGATCAAGTGGCGCAGTTGTCTGCCATCAAGAACAAAGCGGCTGCCAACGGACTGCTGGCTGAAGATGCGCTTGTGATGATGTCCAAGGCAGAGGCGCAAGTCATGGAGCCAGCCTTGCAGTGTGAGGCCGCATTGTGGTCGCCCAGTACTGGCATTGTTGACAGCCATGCCCTAATGCTGAGCTACCTAGGTGATTTTGAAAATGCAGGTGGCTTGTTGGCGCTCAACACCTGTTTTGAATCAGCGCAAGTGGTGAATGAATTTGGCGCCACTCGGTTCGTGGTCCGAACCAGCGATGGTACCGAATTGATGGCTCAGCACGTGATCAACTCGGCTGGCTTAACTGCGCCGGATGTCGCGCAAAAATTCACAGGCATGAACACCCATGGTTTGCCTCGAGCGCACTACGCAAAGGGTAACTATTTCAGCTTGTCTGGCAAGTCGCCTTTTTCGCGTTTGATTTATCCGGTGCCCGAATCTGCAGGCTTGGGAGTGCACTTGACCTTGGACATGGCCGGACAAGCCAAGTTTGGACCCGATGTGGAGTGGGTTGATTCCCCCGATCAGTTGCAGGTGGATCCGAGTCGAGGCGATGCTTTTTATGCGGAGGTTCGTAAATATTGGCCTGCCTTGGCTGATGGCGCACTCCAAGCATCTTATGCAGGGATTCGGCCCAAGATTAATGCGCCCCATGAAGCTGCTGCAGATTTTTGTATTTTGGGTCCGAAAACGCTGGGCGTGAAGGGCCTTGTCCATTTGCTTGGCATTGAGTCGCCTGGTCTGACCAGTTCTTTGGCCATTGCCGAGCGGGTGTTGTGCTTGTTAAATGAGCGCGAACAGATCTGATTTGGTGGGCTTGTGTCTCTGTAGATCAGGGGGTTAGGTGCTTAGGGGGTTAGGTGCTTAGGCTTTTCCCAATTGCTTCAATGCTTTTGCCACTTCGTGAACCAATGCTGGGCCTTTGTAGATGAGGCCTGTGTAGATCTGGACCACATCGGCACCGGCTTCAATTTTGCTAACTGCATCGTAGCCACTGAGGATGCCGCCAACTCCGATGATGGGGAATTGTGGGCCAAGATGTTGCCTTAGCAAACGAATGACACGGTTGCTACCAGCCAGCACAGGTGCACCCGAAAGCCCACCCATTTCGTCGCAGTGAGACATGCCTTTGACAGCATCTCGTGACAATGTTGTGTTGGTGGCAATGACGCCGTCCATCTGATGTTTCAACAGGCTACTGGCAATGACAGCCACTTGCTCATCGTCTAAATCGGGGGCAATTTTGAGAAAAACGGGCACACGTTTTTGGTGTTTTTCGGCAAGGGCCTGTTTGCGTTCGTTCAGCGCCGACAACAGTTGGTCCAAGGCTTCGTCGGTTTGCAAGGCGCGCAAATTTTTGGTGTTGGGGCTTGAGATATTGACCGTGACGTAGTCTGCATGTTCATAAACGCCGCTGAGGCCAATCAGGTAGTCGTCGGTGGCGCGCTCAATTGGCGTGACGGCGTTCTTGCCAATGTTCAAACCCAATAACCGACCTTGACTTCTAAATTTGGATTTCTTAACGTTGGCCACAAAAGCTTCCAAGCCTTCGTTGTTAAAGCCTAGTCGGTTGATGAGGGCCTTGGCTTCAGGCAAACGAAACATGCGCGGTTTGTCGTTACCAGGTTGGGGCAGAGGGGTGACCGTGCCCACTTCGACAAAGCCAAACCCCATGGCGCCCAGTCCGTCAATGCAGCGGGCATTTTTGTCGAGGCCGGCTGCCATGCCCACGCGGTTTGGAAAGCGAAGGCCAGCCAGTTGCATGGGGTCTGCAACCCAATCTTGGCGGTAAGCACGGTCAAGCAAGGTGTTTTGCGTGTTGGCCAGCTGTTGGATGGTGAGGTCGTGCGCAAGCTCAGGGTCTAGGCTGAATAAAATTGGGCGGGCAAGCGTGTAGAGGTTCAGGGACATTGGATAATCTCGTTCAATACAAGCATTGTCGCAAAAAAGTTTATGAATCAAGACGAATTGAAAGCATTGGTAGGGCAAGCCGCTCTGCAATATGTGGTGCCAGGTCAAATTGTGGGCGTTGGTACGGGCTCTACAGTGAATAAATTCATTGAGGCGCTCGCTTCAATGAAAGATCAAATCAAGGGTGCTGTGTCCAGTTCAGAAGCGTCAACACTGCGCTTGAAAGCCTTGGGTATTCCAGTGTTTGACAGCAACGACGTGGCCGAATTGGCTGTCTACATTGATGGCGCAGACGAAATCAACGACCAAGGTCACATGATCAAAGGCGGCGGTGCAGCCCTCACACGCGAAAAAATCGTTGCGGCTCAATCCAAGATGTTTGTTTGCATTGCCGACGAATCCAAGCTGGTCAAAGAGCTAGGTGCTTTTCCATTGCCAGTTGAAGTGATTCCCATGTCCAGTGCCCGTATCATGGCCCAATTTGCCAAGATGGGTGGTCAGGCCCAAGTGCGCATGAAAGATGGGCTGCCTTTGGTCACCGATAACGGACAACACATTGTCGATGTCAAAGGTTTGCGCATTGCCAACCCCGTGGCTTTTGAAGCGCAAGTGAGCCAGTGGCCGGGTGTGGTCACCGTTGGCGTGTTTGCCTATCAGAAGGCCCAGGTGTGTTTGCTGGGTACTTCTAACGGGGTTAAGACAATGAAGTTTGAAGCTTGAACAACAAGTTTGTGGTTCAAGCTTGAAGTTCAACTCTGTGGTGCTGTCATGCCTTGATGGCGTAGCAGGGCATTCAAAGAGGGTTCACGACCTCTGAAGGCAACAAATGATGCCAGTGCTGGACGGCTGCCACCCGCTTCCAATATGGCCTCTCGGTAACGTCTGCCAGTTGCTAAATTAGGCGATCCATCGGGCAATGCAGTTTCTTCAAAAGCCGCATAGGCATCGGCTGACAATACTTCAGCCCACTTGTAGCTGTAGTAGCCGGCCGCATAGCCCCCTGCAAAAATATGGCTGAAAGTATTTGCCATGCGGTTGAATTCAGGTGCTTGGATCACGGCAACTTCTGCACGAACTTTTTTAAGAACAGGCATGAAGTCGGCTTTGGGGTTGTGCTCACTGTGTAGCAGCATGTCCAGTAAGCCAAATTCAATTTGACGCAAAGTTTGAAGGCCACTCTGGAAGTTTTTGGCTTGAACCATTTTGTCAAACAATTCACGCGGCAAAGCTTCACCCGTTTTAACGTGGGACGTCATGTGTTTCAAGACAGACCATTCCCAGCAAAAGTTTTCCATGAACTGGCTAGGAAGCTCAACGGCATCCCATTCCACACCACTGATGCCTGACACATCTCGTTCGTTAACTTGCGTGAGCATGTGGTGCAAGCCGTGACCAAATTCATGGAACAAGGTGATGACATCGTCATGCGTGAGCAAAGGGGGTTGGCCATCGACGCCTTCTGCAAAGTTGCAAACCAAATGGGCCACAGGTGTTTGCAGTTCTTGATTGTCAGGTCTGAGCCAGCGAGCACGGACATCGTCCATCCACGCGCCACCACGTTTGCCTGCGCGGGCAGGGGGGTCTAGGTAGAACTGACCCACCAAATGCCCATTGCGCTCAATGCGGTAGAAGCCGACAGCAGGGTGCCACACGGGCGCTTTGTCTTCGCTGATGCTGACTTCAAACAAAGTCTCAATGATCTTGAACAAGCCTTGCAAGACCTTCGGTGCTGTGAAGTACTTTTTCACCTCTTGTTCACTGAAGCTGTAGCGCGCTTCTTTGAGTTTTTCGCCAATGTATGGCCAGTCCCAGGCCTGTGGGTTTTGCAGCCCTAAGTGGTCTGCTGCAAATTGGCGCATGTCAGCCAAGTCTTTTTCTGCAAAGGGGCGCGCACGTTGCGCCAGGTCGCGCAGAAACGCAACGACTTTGGCTGGTGAGTCAGCCATCTTGGTGGCAACGGATACTTCGGCGTAATTGTGGAAGCCCAAGAGTTTTGCTTCTTCCTCGCGCAATTGCAAAATTTCTTGAATGAGTGGACTGTTGTCGAGTTTCGCAAACTCTGGGCTGGCTTGATCAGATGCCCGCGTTACATACGCGCGATAAAGCTGATGTCGCAACTCACTGCTCTTGGCAAATTGCATAACTGGCAAGTAACAAGGCATTTTGAGTGTCAGCTTGTAGCCCGATTTGCCTTCTTTTTCAGCGGCAGCTCGTGCTGTGTTGACGACATCTTCTGGCACGCCATCTAAAGCGTTTTTTTCAACGTAAAGCGCAAATTGGTCGGTAGCATCCAACGCGTTTTCACTGAATTTTTGACTGAGTTCTGCCATTCTTTCTTGGATGGCGGCATAACGCGTCTTGGCCTCGCCTTGAAGTTCTGCCCCACCCAACACAAAGTTTCGCAAGGCGTTTTTAAGAGCCTGTTGTTGGGCCGTATCCAGCGTCTCAGCTTTGACGCCTTTGTACTTGGCATACAGGCGTTCGTCGGCACCCAAGCGCGTCCAGAACTCGGTCACTTTAGGCAGTGCATCGTTGTAGGCAGCCCGTAATTCTGGGGTGTCAGCCACGCTGTTCAAATGGCTGACTGCGCCCCATGCACGGCTTAAACGCTCTGTGTTGACATCCAATTCTTTGGCAATGGCATGCCAATCGCTTTGGAATGAGGGCGCGGTGACGGTCTCAAGAGATTTGGCTGCATTTGCCAACAACACATCGATGGCATCCTTGACATGTTCTGGTTGGATTTGATCAAAAAGTGGCAGGCCGCTGTTTTGCAGCAAGGGATTGGTTTGAGGGGTGGAGGCAGTCATACGAGGTCTTCGTCTTGAAATTAAATTAAGCTGAAGTGCGCTCAGCGGCTTCTAAGGTGTTCACCAACAACATGGTGATGGTCATGGGTCCAACGCCGCCAGGCACCGGTGTGATGAAACTGGCCACCTGTTCAACGCCGGCAAAATCAACGTCGCCGCAAAGTTTGCCTTCGTCATTGCGGTTCATGCCAACGTCCAAGACAACCGCGCCCGGTTTCACCATGTCGGCTGTTAAGACATTTCTTTTGCCTACAGCTGCCACAATGACATCTGCCTGAAGCGTCAAGGCTTTGAGGTTGGCTGTGGCGCTGTGACAAATGGTGACAGTTGCATTCTTTTGTAACAGCATCATGGCCATGGGTTTACCAACAATGTTGCTGCGGCCAATGACCACAGCATGTTTGCCTTTGAGGTCGTAGCCAATGCTTTCTAGCATTTTCATGCAACCGTAAGGTGTGCAAGGCCAAAAGCCTGGCATACCCGTCATGAGTGCCCCAGCACTGGCAATGTGAAAACCATCAACGTCCTTTGCCGGTGATATGGCTTCAATCACTTTTTGTGCATCAATGTGTGGCGGCAAAGGCAGTTGCACCAAAATGCCATGAATGCTGGCGTCATTGTTGAGTGCATGAACGCGCGCCAACAATTCGTTTTCTGTCAGGGTCTCTGGATATTTTTCTAGGACAGAATGCAAGCCGCTATCTTGGCAGGCCTTAACTTTGTTGCGCACATAGACTTGACTGGCTGCGTTGTCACCCACCAAAACCACCGCCAAACCAGGCGTGATGCCTTTGGTTTTTAAAGCAGCCGTTCGGCTAGCTACGTCTGCACGTAATTGTTGGGAGAGGGCGTTGCCATCGATGCGTTGAGCGGTCATGAGGTGTCTTGATTGATGAGAATAGATGACGTCAAGTAAAAACGCCCGCGAGCTGAAGGATCACGGGCGTTGGGAGACATCTTGGTTGTTCAAGATTTGGGGGCGTTTTGTCCCAAAGCAATTTTGAGTAAATCGGCCACAGTGTTGGCGTTCAATTTCTCCATGATGTTGGCGCGATGTGCTTCAACTGTTTTGATGCTGATTCCCAAGTCGTCGGCAATTTGCTTGTTCAAACGACCCGCCACAATGCGCTCCAAGACTTGGGCTTCACGGCCTGTCAGTTTGGACAACAATGCGTCACGGTTGGCCGCATTTTGGTAATCAGAGAATGAGCCACGCGCGCTGTCTAACATGCGCTCGACCAAACTGACCAATTCGTCTTCTTTGAAAGGCTTTTGGATAAAATCCATGGCACCTTTTTTCATGGTGGTGACAGCCATGGGAACGTCACCGTGACCGGTGATAAACACAATGGGCAATGGTGAACGGCGTTCTACCAATTTGTCTTGAAGTTCGAGTCCTGTCATGCCGCCCATTCGAATGTCGACAATGAGGCAAGCCACTTCACGGGGGTCGTAGCGGCTCAGAAACGACTCAGCTGAATCAAAACACCTGACTCGGTAGTCTTTGCCTTCTAAGAGCCACTGCAAAGAATCGCGAACGGCCTCGTCGTCGTCAACAACGTAAACAGTGCCTTTTTTGGGTATCAAACTCATGAGGGGTCCCAGTGTTTCTAATTTAAGTCAGTGGATGCCTGTCGGATGGAATCCAGAAGGAAAAGCAACATCCGACCACAACGTCGGCATTGTAGAGGTTCTCGGCCACAATTCTGCCTTGATGGGATTCCACAATGGATCGACACAAGTTCAAGCCAATGCCCATGCCCTCTACTTTGGTAGAAAAGAAGGCCTCATAAAGCCTCTCCATGACCTCCGGCGGCAGGCCGCGTCCCGTGTCTGTGACCGAAAAATGGACGGTATTTTGCTTGTCAACCACCTTGGGCACCACACGCAGTTCAACATGCCGCTGACCCACTGGCCGCTCGGCATTGTCAATGGACTCTGCTGCATTCTTCATCAAATTGACCAAGACCTGCTCAATCAAAATAGGATCAACATGCAGTTTGGGCAGGCGTGAGGCAACGTAGTGCGATAGACGCACATTGCGTCGTCTGAGCTCAATTTCGGCCAGTTCGACAGCCTCGTTGACCATGGACAAAACATCGGCATCCGCCCGATTGGGCTCGCTTCGCTTTACAAATGACCGGATACGGTGAATGATTTGACCCGCGCGTTGGGCTTGGTGCGCTGTTTTTTCCAGGGCCCAAACAAGGTCTTTTTCTTCAATCTGTTGCCCTTTGATGCGTGACAGCATGCCATTGCAATAGTTGGTGATGGCCGTCAGTGGTTGGTTCAGTTCATGGGCTACGCTAGAAGCCATCTCACCCATGGTGATCAAACGGCTGGCATTTTGAGCCCGCTCAGCTTGTTGTGCCGCCAACTCTTCGGCTTGCCTTCTTGCTGTGATATCGGTGGCAATGACCAATTGAGCCAAGCGACCGTCCGCCCAGTGGATGTAACGCGTTCTGATTTCAAGCCATTTGTCAAGGTGCTTCACATAGATTTCGGCGCGTTCCGCAGGGGCAACCGTCAGGCTTTCAGTTGGCAATCCTGCCAATGCGTCGACATCGTCCAATTCAAGCTCTGTGTTGAGAATGTCCAACATCCCAGCTTTTTCGACCAAGCCCAAGTGCCCTTGGGTATCGGTACCAAACCACTGGCGATAGAGTTTGTTGGCGAAAAGTAATTCAGCGCTACCCAAAGGGGCAACAGAAACAGAAGCATCCAAGGCTTCTAGAACAATTGTGAATCGCTCATAAGAAGCTGCCAGCTGCTCTCTGACTCGATTTGGCTCCGTGATGTCCGTCATGGATGTCATCCAGCCCGTTTGATTTCCCATGGCATCAATCAAGGGAGAAACATACAAACGAGCGTCAAAAATAGTGCCATTTTTGCGTTTGACTCGAACTTGAAATCCGCCAGCTGTTTGTTTGCCACTGAGCTCTTCTTCAAGTCGTGCCATCAGCTGATCTCGGTCTTCATCTGGCCAATATGGAAAGGGCGCTACCCCCCCGATCAACTCATTCTCTTGCCAGCCTGTCATTTGGCAAAAGGCCAAGTTGACATAAGTAATTCGGCCTTCCATGTCCAATGCGCGCATGCCAGTCAGCATGGAGTTTTCCATGGCTCGCCTGAAATTGGTTTCGGCCATCAGTTCTTTTTGCGTTTGCTGACGTCTACGGGTGTGTCGCCAATTGCCGATCAGCATCCATGCTGTCAATAAACTCAATGAGCCAACCAACCAAAACAGGCCACTGCCGACCAAATCTTGCGAGGTTCGCCAAGCTTGTGCTCGGAGAATCAAGCCATTTCCGACAGGTGAGACAGGAACTTCAAACTCATTGTTTTGGCCAGTGATGCCAGGTAAAAAACTCCAGAAACTCATTCGCTTAGGGATGGATTGACCCGCAATCAAATTCCCATCGCCGTCTAGCAAAGAGACTGCATATTTGGCCAATATTTCTGTGGGTACGCCATATCTGAGCAAACTTTCTACGGCGTACTCCGCCATCACAACGCCATTGAATCTTCCTTGTGCATTGGTCAGGGGGGTGTGCAATTGCAACACCACGTTTCGGGCGTAATTTTCTTGCCCTGCACCAGGACTGCCAATGGACAAACTGCCATCGTCTTCTTGTGAATAAATGGGCTGCATCAGATCACGTGCAAGGCTGTAACTGTTTTCTGATTCACCCCACTTCAAAACTTCGCCGACACGCCACTTTTGGCTGATCAAGACACTGGGTGCAGTTTGACTGGCCACAATTTTTCGTTTGTCATCGACCCAAGCCACAGTCTGCAATTCTGGGTTTTTCATGACCAAGGATTCAGCACGACGCACGAACTCTTTGATGTCAACATCTTTGTTAGACGTATCTCTTGCCAAGCGCATGATTTGTTCTTGGCGTTCTAACAAACGAAGACGTAACCTTTGCTGGCTGTACTCCACGTCTCGTTTGACAGCTTCTTGTTCACGTTCGATTTCTTCTACACGCAAGTACCAAAACGAGAACACGATGGCACTGAAAAACAACAAGACAGAAGCGATTGGGGCCAAACTCGCAAAACGATCTTGCCTCATGGGGTTCTGACGTTTCCACCAGCGACGCCACCAGGAAATAGGCTTGATGACCATCAGGGTGTTAGAGACATTTTGCGACTTCATGCCCTAGAGTTTAGGGGAATCGTTACTTTTTAAATTTCACAATACAAAATCAAAAAGCACCATTTGAAATTTTCGAAACTTTGTGAGAGAATTCGAAAAAAACAGATCAACCACGGCCTACAAAGGAGACAAACATGTCAGCCGTTCAGCCAAATAACGTCCTCTCAGACTTGGATGCCATTGAAACCCGTGAGTGGATGGATGCCCTGTCCGCCGTGATTGAAAAAGAAGGTGGCGAGCGCGCCCACTTCTTGTTAGAACAACTTTTAGAACATGCCCGCGAGAACAGCATCGACATGCCGTTTTCGGCCAATACGGGCTACGTCAACACCATCGAGCCCGATCAAGAAGCCCATTGCCCTGGCAATATTGAAATTGAAGAGCGCTTGCGTGCCTACATGCGTTGGAACGCCATGGCCATGGTGGTGAAAGCTAACCGGCACAACCCAGAAGACGGTGGCGACTTGGGAGGCCACATTGGCTCATTTGCTTCTTTGGCACACATGTTTGGCGCGGGGTTCAATCACTTCTGGCATGCTGAAAGTGAAAACCACGGCGGTGATTGCTTGTACATCCAAGGCCACGTGTCACCCGGTGTCTATGCCCGGGCTTACCTTGAAGGACGTCTGACTGAAGAACAATTGCTCAACTTCCGCCAAGAAGTGGATGGCAAAGGTTTGTCCAGCTACCCGCACCCCAAATTGATGCCCGAGTTTTGGCAGTTCCCAACCGTTTCGATGGGCCTGGGGCCATTGATGGCCATTTATCAAGCGCGCTTTTTGAAATACTTGCACGCACGTGGCATCGCCAACACCGAAAACCGCAAAGTGTGGGTCTTCTGCGGTGATGGTGAAATGGACGAAGTGGAATCTTTGGGCGCTATTGGTTTGGCAGCGCGTGAGAACCTCGACAACTTGATTTTTGTGGTCAATTGCAACTTGCAACGCCTAGACGGCCCCGTGCGTGGCAACGGCAAAATTGTTCAAGAACTTGAAAGTGAATTCCGCGGCTCGGGCTGGAACGTGATCAAACTCTTATGGGGCAGTGAGTGGGACAAGCTCTTGGCGCGTGACAAAGACGGTGCGTTGCGCAAGATCATGATGGAGACGCTGGACGGTGACTTCCAAGCCTTCAAAGCCAACGATGGCGCTTACGTCCGCAAGCATTTCTTTGGTCGAGACCCACGTACATTGGAAATGGTGTCACACATGAGTGATGACGAAATTTGGGGCTTGAAACGCGGCGGTCACGACCCTCAAAAGGTTTATGCTGCTTATCACCAAGCCGTCAACACCAAGGGTCAACCCACCGTGTTATTGATCAAAACTGTCAAAGGTTTTGGCATGGGCAAAGTGGGCGAGGGGAAAAATAACGTTCACCAAACCAAGAAGCTTTCAGACGAAGACATTCGCTACATGCGCGATCGATTCAACATTCCTGTTCCCGACAGCGAATTGGCCAAAGTACCTTTCTACAAGCCTGCCGATGACACGCCAGAAATGCGCTATTTGCACGAGCGCCGCAAAGCCTTGGGCGGTTACTTGCCCCATCGCCGTACCAAAGCCGATGAAAGTTTCACAGTGCCTTCACTGGATGTTTTCAAGTCAGTGATGGAACCCACGCCAGAGGGCCGTGAAATTTCAACCACCCAAGCTTATGTTCGCTTCCTCACGCAACTCTTGCGCGACCAAGCCTTAGGCCCGCGCATTGTGCCCATTTTGGTAGACGAAGCCCGTACCTTTGGTATGGAAGGTTTGTTCCGCCAGGTCGGTATTTACAACCCTGCAGGTCAGCAGTACACGCCCGTCGACAAAGACCAGGTGATGTACTACAAGGAAGACAAAGCTGGCCAAATTTTGCAAGAGGGCATTAACGAAGCGGGCGGTATGTCTAGCTGGATTGCAGCAGCTACTAGCTACTCCACCAGCAACCGCATCATGGTGCCTTTCTATGTGTACTACTCGATGTTTGGCTTCCAGCGCATTGG
>JBEDKQ010000026.1:0-21202 GCA_041172085.1 Pseudomonadota bacterium
ATGCGCGAGGTCATCATGCCCACCATCAAGGGCATGGAAAAAGATGGCATTCCTTACACGGGCTTCCTTTATGCTGGGTTGATGATCGATGCACAAGGCATGCCCAAAACCCTGGAATTCAATTGCCGCATGGGTGATCCAGAAACTCAGCCCATCATGATGCGTTTAAAAACCGATCTGGTGGAGGTCATGTTGGCCGCGACCAGCGGCAAGCTCGACACCATGGAATTAGAGTGGGACCGACGTCCTGCATTGGGTGTGGTGATGGCGGCTGCAGGGTACCCCATGAATCCGCGCAAAGGCGATGTGATTACCGGCCTACCAAAAGACGAACTGGATGCCATGGTCTTCCATGCAGGCACAGCCGCAGTCAATGGCCAAACTGTCACCTCGGGTGGTCGCGTTTTGTGTGTCACTGTATTGGCCGATTCCGTGAAACAAGCCCAACAAAAAGCATATGAAGTTGCCAAAGGCATTCACTTCGACGGCCAACAATACCGCAAGGACATTGGCTACAGGGCGATCAAATCGTGAACGATTTAAACCAACAAAATTTGCCGCAACCTGAAGTCATTTCAGGTCCTTATCCTGTTCAATTCAAAGGCCATACTTGGGCTGCTTGGTTGCTGAGGCTGATTGGTTGGAGGGTCGATTTCCAGGGGCTGCCTGCTTTGCAAGGTATTGCCATTGTTTATCCGCACACCAGCAATTGGGATTTTCTAACGGCCATGTTGTGCAAATGGACCATGGGATTGCCTATTTATTTTTGGGGCAAAGATTCTTTGTTCAAAGTCCCCTTGTTTGGAAGTTGGCTTAAATGGATTGGCGGTTTGCCCATTGACAGATCTTCCTCAAGAGGTGTGGTGGGTGCCATGACGGAAGTGTTTGCAGAACACCAGCGCGCAGGCAAATTTTTGTGGCTAGGACTTTCGCCAGAAGGCACCCGAAAGAGAACAGAAGGTTGGCGAAGTGGTTTTTACCAATTGGCCATGGCCACGCAATTGCCATTGGCTGTTGTTCGCTTTGATTACGGACAAAAAGTCTTGAAGTTTGAAGGCTTTGTCAAACTGACTGGCAATGTGGATGTTGATTACGACTTTTTGCGAAAAATGTACGAAGGCGTCGAGGGCTGCCGCATTGACCAAGCTGCGCCTATCCGTCCCTTGCCATCCAAAGAAGTCAAAAAATAATTCATACCTACGGCATCAAGAGAAAGTCAACGCATGAACCTGCATCAAGCTCAAACAGTTCGAGACTACTTGATTCGCTTGCAAGCCAACATCACGCAAACATTGCATGAAGTCGATGGCACAGACTTTGTGGTGGATCCTTGGCGCAAACCCGAGGGTGAAATGCTTCAAGGCGATGGAATCACACAAATTTTAGAAGGAGGACCGGTGTTTGAAAGAGCAGGGTGCGGCTTCTCTCACGTGAGTGGACCCAAATTGCCGCCTTCTGCTACTCAGCATCGTCCAGAACTTTCTGGTGCACCTTTCGAAGCCATAGGCTTGTCTCTGGTATTTCATCCGCGCAACCCCTACGTGCCCACTGTGCACATGAACGTGCGCATGATCGTGGCCAAACCCGAAGGCAAAGACCCTGTGGCATGGTTCGGCGGTGGCATGGACCTGACGCCTTATTACGGCTTTGAAGAAGATGCTGTGCATTTTCATCAAGTTTGCAAAGAAGCGGTTTCTCCCTACGGCGCAGAATTGCACCCACGCTTTAAAAAATGGTGTGATGATTATTTCTTTTTGAAGCATCGCAATGAAGCCCGCGGCGTGGGTGGCATTTTTTACGACGACTTTTCGGAGTTAGGTTTTGAAAAAGGCTTTGCAATGATGCAAGACGTGGGCAATGGACTGCTCAAGGCTTATATGCCCCTGGTGATGCGACGCAAAGACACCCCTTATGGCGAACGCGAAAGAGACTTTCAGTTGTATCGACGCGGGCGCTACGTCGAGTTCAATTTGGTGTGGGACCGCGGAACGCATTTCGGCTTGCAATCTGGCGGTCGCACAGAATCTATTTTGTTGTCGATGCCAGCCTTGGTCACTTGGTCATACAACCGCATTGACGCACCTGATTCTGCTGAAGCACAACTAACGCAGCATTTTTTAAAGCCAAGGGACTGGGTTTGATTCAACAGCGGATTGGTATTTTTGGAGGGGCCTTTGACCCACCGCACAATGCGCATGTGGCCATGGCAGAAGCCGCCATGGCTCAATTTCAGTTAGAGACTTTGCACATCATGCCAACGGGCGATGCTTGGCACAAGGCACGCGACTTAAGCAGCGGAATTCATCGTGCCGAGATGGCCCGCTTGGCCTTTGGTCATTTGCCGGGTGTGACAGTCAATCACATGGAACTTCTGCGGCAGGGCCCCAGTTACACCATTGACACGTTGAAAAGCTTGGCTTTGCAATACCCAGGCGCTCAACTCTTCTTATTTGTGGGTGAAGATCAAGGCAAAGCCTTGGGAACATGGCGTGAAATCGAGGAAATTTCACGGCGGGCTATAATTTGCGTCGCTGAACGCGAGATACTTGGCATGCCTAGCCCGTCAGGTCCTGTCGTTCCTAGCCATGACATTCCCACACAAGTCTTGAAGTTGCCCCATTTGCCACACAGTGCAACGGAAGTTCGATCACGGGTAGCCCATGGCCTACCCATCGACGCTCTGGTTCCCAAGACCGTTGCGCTGTATATTCAACGCCATCACCTTTACCAGCCTGCACGATGACTGAAACCTCCGCCAAAAAAGACACCCAAAAACTTCAACGCGCCATTGTGGACGCTTTGGAAGATGTCAAAGCACAAGAAATTGTGGTGTTCGATACAGAGGAAATGTCGCCTCTTTTTGAGCGCGTCATCATTGCTTCCGGTACCTCCAACCGCCAAACCAAAGCTTTAGCAGCCAGTGTGCGAGACAAGGTGCGCGAGGCCGGCTACCCCAAGCCTCGCATTGAAGGTGAAGACAACGGCGAGTGGATCATTGTGGATTGTGGAAGTGCTGTTGCTCACATCATGCAACCGACCATTCGTTCCTACTACAACCTTGAAGAAATCTGGGGTGACAAACCCGTCCGCTTGAAACTGGGAGCTCCCAAGCCTGCAGAGC
The DNA here is from genome assembly GCA_041172085.1 of Pseudomonadota bacterium. GTDB lineage: Bacteria > Pseudomonadota > Gammaproteobacteria > Burkholderiales > Burkholderiaceae_C > Limnohabitans_A. The sequence goes on from JBEDKQ010000026.1 coordinate 3,122, forward strand.
CAGTTCGAAAGCCTGTTGCCAAGAAGAAGGCCACCGTTAGCGCAGGCCGTACGCCTACCCGTCGCGATGCAGTACCTGTTGGGCCTATGGGCTCTGAAGCTCTGAAGCCTGCGCGCAAAGCACCCGCTCAATCGGGCGCCAAAACTGCGACCAAAACTGCGGCCAAAACTTCAGCTCAATCAGCAGACAAGCCCATTGGCAAGACAGGCCAGCCAGCCAGCAAGACGGTGGCAAAGCCCGTTGCAAAGCCCGTTACAAAGCCCCGTTCAAAGCCCGCTACCAAGTCAAGCGCTAAATCGGCCAGTCAACCTGCCGCCAAAGTCGCAAGCAAGGCCAAGCCCAAGGCTTAAGTCGCATGAGGCTGCTGATTGTGGCAGTGGGGCAGCGCGTCCCCGATTGGGCACAAACTGCTTGGGATGATTACGCGAAGCGTTTTCCGCCCGAGCTTAAAGTTGAGCTTAAAGCGGTCAAAACCGAACCGCGTGGCTCGAAAACCTACGAAACCCTCGTAGCGGCCGAGCGCCAGCGCATTGAGGCCGTCATTCCGCGCGGCACCCGCATTGTGGTGCTAGACGAGCGGGGGACTTCCCTGCGCACCATGGCATTAGCGCAGCGCCTCAAAGATTGGCAATTGAGTGGAGACGATGTGGCCCTCATCATTGGTGGACCTGACGGCTTGGAGCCCGCCTTTCGGGATGCTGCACATGAGCGCATTCGTTTGTCCGACCTCACCTTGCCGCACGCCATGGCGCGTGTGTTGCTCATTGAGCAGCTTTACCGTGCATGGTCAGTCAACGCCAATCACCCCTATCACCGAGAGTAATTCGGCATGAAAAATTTTGTTTACTTGGCTTCGCAAAGCCCACGCCGTAGGCAACTGCTTGATCAAATTGGTGTGCGTTACGAATTGCTGTTGCCTTTGCCAGGCGAAGATGCAGAAGCCTTGGAAGTCGTGTTACCAGGCGAAGCGCCATTGTCTTACGTGAAGCGCGTGACGCAGCTCAAACTGGCATCAGCCATGATGCGTTTGAAGGCTCGCAAGCTGCCCAAGGGCCCGGTCTTGTGCGCCGATACAACAGTGGCCTTGGGTCGAGAAATTTTGGGAAAGCCCCAAAACGTTCAAGATGCCTTGCGTATCTTGGAAAAGCTTTCTGGCAAAACGCATCGCGTTTTAACGGCTGTGGCCATTGGTGAGGGCAAGCGCAGCGTGTCAAGTGTCTCTATTTCTACTGTTACCTTTGCAAGCATGTCGCTTGCGGAGATGAAAGCCTATGCGGCCAGCGGCGAACCCATGGGCAAAGCAGGTGCCTATGGGGTGCAGGGCTTGGCCGCAGCGCACATATCTGCTATCAAAGGGTCCTACAGCGGCATCATGGGCTTGCCCTTGTATGAAACGGCAGAATTGTTAAGACAAATTTGAGGTTGAATGGCATGTCGCGTACTTTGACACTTGCTTCTGAAGAGATTCAAAACTATGCGCAATTGGGTGCAGTGGTGTTGCGAGGGGTGCTGAATGAAGATGATCTGCGCACGCTAGAGCAGGGCATTGAACACAACTTGTCAAACCTCAGTCCTTTGGCCCAAGTGGCCAGTCGCGCAGACGATCCTGGGCGATTCATTGAAGACTTTTGCACGTGGCAATCGAACGCCGCGTATGAAAGAATTCTGCGTGATTCAGCTTTACCGCACATCTCTGCACAGTTGATGCAGTCTGAAACGGTTCGCATCTATCACGACCATCTGCTGGTCAAAGAGCCTGGTACCAAGCAGCCCACGCCCTGGCACCAAGACCAACCTTATTACAACGTCAGTGGTCGTCAAAATGTCAGTTTCTGGATTCCGGTCGATCCTGTTTCTGAAGCCAGTACTTTGCGGTTTGTCGCCAAGTCGCACGAAGGCACCTGGTTCATGCCTCGCACATTCAGAGATCAGCAAGCCAAATGGTTTCCTGAGGGTAGCCTGGCTGAGTTGCCTCCGATTGATGCCGAGCCGCAAAATTACACACAGTTGGCGTGGGCTTTAGAGCCTGGCGATTGCGTTGCTTTTCAGATGTTGGCCCTGCATGCGTCTAGTGGTGTAGGCCCGACTGAAAGGCGACGTGTCTTTTCAGCGCGGTATCTGGGTGATGATGCGCGCCACGTCATTCGCAATTGGCGCACTTCGCCGCCCTTTGAGGGGTTGGCTGATCGCTTGAAGAACGGTGCGGAAATGAACGACGTGTTGTTTCCTAAGGTGTGGGGTTAAACCCCCATGCGACACCGTCACGGCGGGGATCAGCAGCCCCGATCCAGCCATTCTCTGAGCGCTTGAGAAATCCCATGCCGCTGTTCATGGGGACAACTTCTACTTTGTGTCCTTTGGTCTGTAATGCCTCTGCCAATTTCGCGGCGGAGGTGCCTTTTTCAAGTTGCACTCTCTGAGGAATTGCCGTGGAAATATGCCCTTGTGACAGTGCTTCTACTGGTGTTTGATCCAATGCCAGCATGCGAATTAAATTGGCCGAAATGTAATCGACAATTTGACCACCACCTGCTGAGCCACCCAAGGTGATCAACTGGCCCTTGTCATCAAAGACCATGGTAGGCGCCATGGAGGTGACAGGGCGCTTGCCAGCTTCCATTTTGTTGGGTGCAACTTCGCCTGGTTTTGGACTGCTTGTAAAGTTGGTCATGGCGTTGTTGAGGATATAGCCTTGTGTCAGCAAACGAGAACCGAAGTTGAGGTTGTTGGTCGTGGTCATTGTGACTGCATTGCCGGCCGCGTCGACGATGGCCAGTTGACTGGTGGCATCTGCGCTAGGAGCAGCTTGTGTGATGCGAAAACTGGCTGCAGCTTGTGAAGCTGGCAGGGGTTGTCCAGCTGGGTAGTTTGGCAGTACTTGTTCTTGGATGATCTGCGCGCGCTGCTTTAAATAGTTGTTGGCTACCAAGGCCTTGGCAGGAACTTGGAAATAGCCAGGATCTGCGACGTAGTGATGACGATCGCTTTGCGCTAACTTGCCAGCCTCGGCGAAGAGATGTGCAAATTCAGGTTGACTGAAGTTGACGCTTTTGGCCGCGTTTGCAGTTGTTACAGTTGTTGTCGTTTTGGCTTCAAGCATTTGAAGCATCTGTAAAACCACCACGCCTCCAAATGAAGGTGGCGCCATGACACAAACTGTGAATCGAAGGTAGGGGCCACACAAGGCTTGTCGTTCTTCTACTTTGTAATTTTTCAAATCTTCCAAACTGATCAAGGAGGGTTTGTAGCCTTTTTGAACACTTGCCATGAAGGTTGAGCCTTGATCGCCGGTCCAGACGGCGGAGGGACCTTGCGCTGCAATCTTTTGAAGAATTTGTGCATAGGCCAAATTCAAGATGGGTGTGCCCACAGATTTGACTTTTTGGTGCTCGTCAAAATACAAACTCAATAGTTCTGGATGTGCTTCTGCCGAGCCTGGCGCTGCCAAAATTTGGTGCATGTAGGCTGGCATTGGAAAGCCTTGGGTGGCAATTTCTAAGGCTGGGGTAAAAAGACTGGCCCAAGGCAGTTTTCCAAATTGAGCGTGTACTTTGGCCAAAAGGGGCAGGGTGCCCGGAACGCCGGCACTTCTGCCACCGCGCGACATTTGGGCGGAGGGCAGTTTGCTGCCGTCAACATCGGTGGTCAGGGCCTCAGTGACTCTTTGTGGCGCCGTTGCCAAGCCATCGAAACTGGTCAGGTTTTTTTGAGCCGCATGCCAGTGCATGAAAAAGCTACCGCCGCCCAAGCCTGAAGATTGCGGTTCTACCAGGCCTAGCACCAGTTGTGCGGCAATGGCCGCATCTGTGGCACTGCCACCTTGCTGCAGCATTTTCAGAGCAGCCTCAGTGGCCAGCGGATGGGCTGTGGTGACGGCAACAGACGCTGTTTGTTTGGTGAGATCTAAGTAGGCAACTTGTGCTGCAGTGTTCAGACCCGATAAGGCCAAGCCCAGGCTAAGGACGGCCTGAGCAAGAAAGCCAAGCCTTATTTTGGCTTGAGATGGCATGACAATGATCAAAGGGTTGATGAAAAAAAAGCCATGACGTTTCATACTGCGAATTCTGCTTCTAGCCTGCTGAAATGAGCCTGATCATTTTGAGCGATCTGGCAAATTCTGGCTAGCGGGTTATCCCACTGAGTGCAAAATACAGGGATGCGTACCGAATTATCTGATCCAATTTACCTCACCGCTGCTTTCTATAAATTTGTCGATTTGCCCGATTTTGCCAATCGACGTGCGCCCCTGTTGGCTTTCTGTGAGGCCCACAATGTCAAAGGGCTGATTTTGTTGGCGCGGGAAGGCATCAACAGCACCATTGCCGGGGCACCGGACGATGTTCAAGCTGTGTTGGCCTATTTGCGATCAGATCCCTTGCTGACTGATTTAGAACACAAAGAATCTTTTTCCAGCAAGCCGCCTTTTCATCGCATGAAGGTGCGACTCAAAAAAGAAATTGTGACCTTGGGCGTGCCGGGCATCAGTCCTACGAAACGTGTGGGCCAATATGTCAAGCCAGAAAATTGGAATGCCTTGATTTCGTCGCCAGACGTGGTGGTGGTTGATACACGAAATGACTATGAAGTTGAAATTGGCACCTTCAAAGGCGCGCTCGATCCCAACATACAAAGCTTTTCGCAACTGCCTGATTGGGTGAAGCAGGCCAAGGCCTTGGAAGCTCGCGATGGCAAAAAACCCAGGGTGGCCATGTTTTGCACGGGCGGAATTCGCTGCGAGAAATCAACTGCCTTGATGTTGGAAAATGGCTTTGACGAAGTGTTCCATTTGCAAGGTGGAATCTTGAAATATTTGGAACAAGTGCCGCCCGAGTTAAGTTTATGGGAGGGTGAGTGCTTTGTCTTTGATGAGCGTGTGTCGGTGGGCCATGGCTTAAAACCGGGCCCTCACGAACTGTGTCGATGCTGCCGCGAACCCTTACCGGCTGAAGCTAAATCCTCTCCCTTGTTTGAATTGGGCGTCAGTTGTCCAAGATGTCACGATCAAACCAGTGACGTGCAAAAGAACAGTGCACGTGAACGTCAAAAGCAATGGGAAATTGCCAAAGCTCGTCAGATCAATCACATTGGAACCCCTCAACGTCAAGAAAAGGTGGCTGCTTTGTTGCCTCAAGATGCACCCGTTTTATATTCTTTCCGCCGCTGTCCCTATGCCATGAGGGCCCGCTTGGCTTTATTGGCAAGTGGCATTCGATGTGAAATGCGTGAAATTGCGTTGTCTCAAAAACCCGAGAGCATGCTGAGTGTGTCACCCAAAGGCACCGTGCCTGTGTTGGTGTTGAAAGACAAAGTGCTTGAGGAAAGTTTGGACATTATGCATTGGGCGCTTGGACAAAATGATCCTCAACATTGGCTAACTAAAGGCCAGGCACATGACGAGCTTGCGCAAGCTTGGGTCAGTGCTTGCGACAACGACTTTAAGAAAAATTTGGATCGCTACAAGTATCCTAATCGGTACGCGCTTTGTGATGGCTTGGCCCATCGCGAGTTGGGTTCCGTTTTCTTGCTGAAATTAAATGCGCAACTCGAAACATCAACGTATCTGATGGGTGATCAATGGACCTGGGTTGATGCTGCCATTGCGCCCTTTGTGAGGCAATTTGCCAGAACTGATCGGGAATGGTTTGATGCCCAAAGTTGGCAGGCGCTTCAAATTTGGTTGGAAAACTTTGAACAGTCACCCACCTATTTAGAAGTGATGCACAAGTACAAAGTTTGGCATCAAGACGCCAAACCTGTTGCCTTTCCAGCCACGCTCTCTATGAATTGACATGTCAACTCTGCTTGGGTGACTGGCAACATGTGTCCGCCACTGACCAAGGTCAACTGGGCGCCTGGTATGCGTTTTGGTAAATCTTCGCCATTGAGCTTGGCACTTAGAATTCTGTCTTCTCGGCCGTACAACACATGCACTGGTGTGGTCATGCTGCCGTAGGCGGCTTCAATGTTGGGCATGCTCCAACCTACGTTTTGAATGTCACTTGATGCTGTGATAAACGTTTGAGGTTTGAGCGCCATGATGCCGCCACCTCGAATGGCAAAATCTGCTGGCGCTTTTTCTGGGCCAAAAATAATCTTTAAACTTTTTGACATGCGGTAAAGCGTGCCAGGAATGGCGAAGGTCCATCCCACAAACTTTCGTGCAGTGGGCGATGCAATGTCGAGCGCCTTGAACACAGGAGAGGTTTGCTCGGGCAAGTGGGTAAGGGGGGCAATCAGCGCCAATGCTTTGACGCGTGTGGGGTGGCGCTGTGCAGCAGCCAAAGAGATGGCCCCGCCCAATGAGTGGCCCACGAACACAGCCGATTCAATGTTCAGGTGATCTAAGAGTTCGACCAACGTATCGGCCTGCGCCTCTAAGCTTGCATCTGCATTTGAGTTTCTGGTGGAATAACCACAGCCCGGACGGTCAACACTGATAACGCGATAGTTTTCAGACAAAGGCTTTGACACGCCATAAGTAAAATTGTGCAAATTGCCAGCCAATCCATGAACCAAGACAATGGCCGGACCTTGGCCTTGCGACAGGTAATGAAGGCGTGCAAAGCGCAGTTTGGCAAACTGCCCAGAGGGCGGTAAATATTGTTCAGCTTTTTTGTTTGAAAAACTGGCAAATAAAACCAAACCCACAAGACTCATGAAGAGCAAAAACAAAAACCACAGGGCTAGCATTAAAGTACCTCGAATGCAGAAAAAGATTAGCTGAATTGCATCACGCCATCGTTCAGACGACCGTATTTAATCAGAAAAATATCTTTAAGGTAATTTTGATTGACTTGCCATGGTGCTTGCTTGCCTTGTTTGGGCAGAATGTGCTTTGCGCGCTTGACATAACCCGAAGTGAAGGACAAATAGTCAGCTTCTTGAACGCTTGGATCTTTGATGGGGATGGCTTTCCGATAGCCGTGTTTGCGCATGTAATTGAGCAGGCGACAGGTGTACAAAGCTGTGAGGTCGGCCTTTAAAGTCCAAGAGGCATTGGTGTAGCCAAATGTCATGATGGCATTTGGCAGACCAGACAGCCACATGCCTCGGTAAGCCATTTGAGATGACGGTTTGAAGGCTTCACCATCGACTTGAACATGAATGTCACCCAACATGTTCAATGACAAACCTGTGGCAGACACAATGATGTTGGCATCGAGCGTTTGCCCACTGCTCAATTGAATACCGTTTGGCAAAATACCTTGAATGGTGTCTGTGACCACACTGGCTTTACCTTGACGAATTTGTTTGAACAAATCGCCATCAGGGACCACACACAAACGCTCATCCCAAGGCTTGTAGCTGGGTGAAAAATGTTGTGCGACTTGCGAGGATCGCAATTGACGCGCAGCCATCTTCACCAAAAAGTTTTTGACGTATTCAGGTTGACGTCTGGCCAACTGATAGGTGAGCATGCCCATCACCACATTTTTTGTTCGCGTCAGTTGGTACGCCCATTTCATGGGCAAGTACTTTTGCAACCACAAAGACACCTTGTCCTCACCTGGCCTTGCGATGACATAGGTAGGAGACCTTTGCAGCATGGTGACGTGTGCTGCTGTTTTGGCCATTTCAGGCACCAAAGTGACGGCGGTTGCACCACTTCCAATGACCACCACTTTTTGACCGTTGTAGTTCAAATCCGCTGGCCAAAACTGAGGGTGAACCCATCTGCCTTGAAAGGATTCTTGGCCAGGAAAATCGGGCTGATGTCCATTTTTGTAGCTGTAATAGCCGCAACAAAAATACAAAAAGCGGGCTTTCAAAATGACAGACGCTGTCGTTTGTTTGTTTGTAGCCGTGACGGTCCAACAAGCATCTGCCGATGACCAACTTGCGTGAGTGACAGCATGACCGTGCTTGATGTGTGCTGTGATGCCGTTTTCGTCTGCTGTATCTTGAATGTACTGGCGAATGGTTTTGCCATCAGCAATCGACTTGTGGTCGACCCAGGGCTTGAAAGAGTAGCCTAGGGTGTACATGTCGGAGTCTGAGCGAATGCCAGGGTACTTGAACAAATCCCAAGTTCCACCAATGGCTTCTCGCGCTTCTAAAATGCACCAGCTGGTTTGTGCGCAGTGCATTTGCAAATGCCTGGCAGCACCAATGCCAGACAAGCCGGCACCCACAATGAGCACATCCATGATGGAGGACTCGCCGTCAGACTTAGACTGTTGCGAGCGGGTCATGACTTAAATGCCCAAGCTTTCTAAGGTAACCAATCCCTTGGGCGTTTGCAAAGTGGCAATGATGTTCGCGGGGCCTTCTGTGACGCTGACATTGGAAAGTCCAATGGCTTGATAGGCATCATGCAGTTTGCTGGCACTTGCATGGCTGATCGACAAACTTTTGAGAGAAATGCCAGAACGAGGCAAATGATTGCGTGGGTGTAGTTTCATGGGGTCGGCGGCTTCGGGCTTGCCCCATTGAATCAGCGTTGGCAACGTACCATTGAACAAACGTTCGCCATCTGGGCGTACCGTGATCTGCCACTGCAACAAGCCTTTGGGTGTTTTGCGGCTGGCATGGATAATAGGACCGCGATCGATGCCTTGCGCTTTCCACGCATGTCGGGCATCTTGAATACTCTCTGTGTTGGCCACAAAGTGAATGAGTCTTGGCGACTTGAGTAACTCGGCTTGAAGGGCTTTGTTGTCTAAATCAAACCACCGCGTTGGAGGTGGTTTTTTTTCAATCACGGCATCTGGATTGATGGCAATGATTTCTAAATAAGCGACTGGAAATGTAGGCGTGGCAATTTTGAACAAGCGATTGTGTGTGCCGTACTTCTCGTGTTCACCACCAGCGGCTGGCGTGATACCCATCACAGACTCACACCACTCAACACCTTGTTGCAAGCTCTTCGCTGCAACCACCAAATGATCAATTTGGCTTTTCATCAAACAGCTTCAAAGTCGATTTGGACTTTCAGGGATTGAGATTTGTCGCACGCCAATTCGAATGCATCGACCGCTTTGTCCATGGGCAGAATGCTGGTGATGACGGGCTTTCCATTGATCAGGCCTGAGTTGAGAAATTGAACTGCATTGGCAAATTCTGGGTGAAAGCGGAAAGTCCCGCGGAGATCGACTTCTTTGGCCACCAGTTGTGTCATGGGGATGCTCATGTCGCCACCCATGCCCACGGAGACCAAAACGCCGCGCGGCATGATGACATCCAAACCTGCACGCAATGCAGGCTCGCTGCCAGAGGCTTCAAAGACAGCTTCAAACTGGCCTTTGTCAATTTTGTATTTGTCCAGCAATTCGGCTTGGGTTTTGAGGTTGATGGTTTCGTCTGCGCCCATTTCTTTGGCGCACTTCAAAGGCAAGTCGGCAATGTCAGCGGCCACAATGCGCGCTGCGCCGGCTCGGCGCAATGCACCGATCAAAAGTGATCCAATGGGGCCACAGCCTGTGACAAAGACATGCTTACCCAGTACGCCGCCAGCACGTTGAATGGCATGCAAGCCTACAGACAAGGGTTCAGCCAAGGCAGCCTCTGACAAGCTGAGGTGTTGACCGATTGGATGTGCCTGGTAGCCTTCAATGATGAGTTGCTCAGCAAAGGCGCCTTGGATATGCGGGAAGGGCATGGCGCTGCCAAAGAAACGCATGTTCAAGCAATGGTTTTGCTGGCCCAGCTGGCAGAAACGGCATGCGCCGCAAGGGCGGGAGGGTGAAATCGCAATGCGTTGACCCACTGCCAGGTGCTTCACGTTGGCGCCCAGTCCATCCACCACGCCAGAAATTTCGTGCCCTAAGGCCATCGGTTGTTTGATGCGCACCGTGCCAAAACCACCGTGCTGGTAGTAATGCAAATCGGAACCACAAATACCGCCAAATGCAACTTTGACGCGCACTTGGTCCGGCCCCATGGCTGGCAATTCAGTGGTTTCAATTCTTAAATCTTTGGCGGAGTGGCAGATCAGTGCGCGCATGAAAGAGCCTTATGGGGAAAAGTTAGAGTGTAGCCGTGACGCCGCCATCCACATAGAGGATGTGGCCATTGACAAAATTGGAGGCATCGCTGGCCAAAAACACAGCGGCGCCGCCTAAGTCTTCAACATCGCCCCAACGCCTGCTGGGCGTGCGTCCTACCAACCAAGAGGAAAACTGTGGATCATCGACCAATTTTTGGTTCAGTTCGGTTTTGAAATAACCTGGGCCAATGCCATTGACTTGGATGCCAAATTGTCCCCAATCGATGGCCATGCCTTTGGTGAACATTTTGACCGCACCTTTAGAGGCGGTGTAAGGGGCGATGCCCGGGCGCCCCAATTCGCTTTGAACTGAACAGATGTTGATGATTTTTCCGCGACCTCGTGGAATCATTTTTTGGGCAACTGTTTTACCTACATAGTAAACGCTGTCCAAATTGGTTCTCATGAGGGTATGCCAATCGTCGTCTTTGTATTCGTGCAATGGCCCCCGAATTTGCATGCCTGCGTTGTTGACCAAAATATCGATGGCGCCCAATTGGGATTCCATGTCATTGATGGCTTGTGTGACCGATTTGGCATTGGTCACGTCGAAAACAGATGCACTGACTGTCAAGCCTTCCGTTTTCAGTGCATGTACTGCGTCCGCAACTTTTTGTGCATTGCGACCATTGATCACCACATGTGCACCGGCTTCACCCAGGGCACGGGCTAGTGCAAACCCAATGCCCGCGGATGAGCCCGTGATCAGGGCCAATTTGCCGTTCAATTGAAAGCTGTTGAGTACGGTCATTGTTTCACCTCATTTAACTTGATAACCATTTAAGTGGCCCCATCACCAAGATAGGGAAGGCAATCAAGAGACCCATGACCACCACCTGAGAGATTAAAAAGGGCATCACACCGCGAATCACGTCGTGCATGGGAATGCGGCCGACGCCACAAACCACGTTGAGCACAGTACCTACTGGAGGTGTTAGTAGGCCGATGGCATTGTTGATGATGAAAAGTACGCCAAAGTAAACGGGATTGATACCGGCTTCGCGAACCAATGGCATCAAAACGGGTGTCAGAATGAGCACGGTGGGCGCAAAGTCGAGCGCTGTACCCACCACCAGAACCACCAGCATCAGCATGACCATCAAAAGGGTGGGGTTGTCGATGAAGGGGCGCAACATTTCAACCACTTGTGCCGGAATGTTCGCGATGGTGATCAGCCAGGCTGAGACTAAGGCCGCCGCGACCAAGAACATCACAACAGACGAGGTTTTGGCTGCCGCCAAAATAATGGCGTACAAGTCTTTGACTTTAATTTCTCGGTAAACAAAGAGGCCGACAATCAAGGAATAAACCACAGCCACAACCGCTGCTTCAGTAGGCGTGAAAATGCCCATTTTCATGCCACCAATGATGGTGATGGCCAAGAGGTAACACCAAAATGCGTCGACTGTGACCCGAAGTTTTTCTTGCATGGGAACACGTTCAGACACTTTGACGTTGTCTTTGCGCGCCACAATCCACCAAGTGATGAGCAAGGCAACGCCCATCAGAATGCCCGGAAAAATACCAGCCATGAACAATTTGGAAATGGACACGCCCCCAATCACACCAAATAAAATGAAGCCGATGGAGGGAGGAATAACGGGGGCAATGATGCCGCCTGCTGCAATCAAACCTGCTGAGCGGTCCATACGGTAGCCCGCATCTCGCATCATGGGCATGAGTACGGCAGCCAAGGCGGCTGTATCAGCCACAGCGGAACCAGACAAACTGGCCATGATGATGGCCGCAAACACAGCGACATAGCCCAAGCCGCCCTTGAAGTGGCCTACCCATACCAAAGCCGAATTGACAATGCGTCTGCTCATGCCACCTGCATTCATCAACTCACCGGCCAGCATGAAGAAAGGCACCGCCATCAAGGGAAAATTGTCTGCGCCATTGATTAAATTCTGAGACACGATTTGCGTGTCAAAGTTGTCTAGGTGAAGCATCAGTGCCACACCCGAAACGATGAGAGAGAAGGCCAGCGGCATGCCCAAAGCCATGGCGGCCAGCAACGAGCCGATGAATACTAAAACGGTCATTTGGCACCCTCTTGCAAATGGGGCTTGGCGTCTTCTTCCGAGTCAGTGACTTGAATCAAATCGGCTTCGTTGAATTCACCCTTGGCCAGGCGGACCAGTTTGCCAATGATCATGAGACCCATGGCAATGCTGGTGACATAACCCACGCCGTAGACCCAACTCATGGGCAGTTCGGTTACGCCTGAGCGGGTGGTGGCATTGATACCGTGTTGCTTGAGCGTGCCATAAAACATGAGGGCGCAGCAACCTAACATCAGTAAATTTGAAATGCCAAAGGCAATTTTTTTGCCAGATAAGCTGAGCTTGCGCACGACAGAGTCAAGTCCTAAATGCGCGTTGTCACGCATGGTGACGATGGCACCCAAAAAAGTGATCCAGATGAACAAGAACCTCGACAATTCTTCCGAGCTGATGATGCCATCGTTAAAGCCATAACGCAAAACGACATTGCCAAATACCATGATCACCATGGCGGACAACATGATCACCAAAGTGAACTCCGCTATGCGAAAAAATAAGTCGTTGATTTTTTTCATAAGACACACACATCAAAAAGCCCTCTTCGAAAGAAGAGGGCTTTTAAAGCACAATTTACTTGGTGTTTTCGATGGCTTGCAACAAAGCAGGACCGTTCTTTTCACCGAATGTTTTGGCAATTTCAGCCGATACAATTTTTTGGAAAGGGGCCATGTCAACGTTCTCAATCACTTGCATGCCCGATTTTTTCAGGTCAGCCACAACTTTACCTGCATTGGATGCATTCAAGCCACGTTGATATTTGGCTGCTTCGCGTGCCGCCTCAACCACGATGCTTTGGTAGTTGGCTGGCAATGAATCAAACTTGGCTTTGTTCATGGCCACGATCAGTGGTGAGTAAACGTGGTTGCTGACGGTCAAGTGTTTTTGAACTTCATAAAACTTCGAAGACCAAGTGACGTTGATGGGGTGTTCTTGCGCATCAAAGGTACCGGTTTCTAGGGCCGTGTAAAGCTCAGCAATCGGCATCGGTGAAGGATTCATGCCCAATAATTTGAAAGCTTGAATGTGATAAGGGTTGGGCGTAGAACGGATCTTCAAGCCTTTCAAATCTTCTGGCTTGTTGACCGGACGTTTGTTGTTGGTAAATGCGCGCCAGCCGTTTTCCCAATAAGCCAGACCTTTCATGCCATGGGGGGCCAATTCGTTCAAAACGCCTGTGCCAACTGCGCCATCTAGGACGTTGTAGGCGTGTTGGGCGCTGCGAAATACGAAGGGTAACTCCATTGCGGCCGTGTTGGGAACAATGCCGTTGTAGTTGGATGCGCCACTGGACACGATGTCAATGGTGCCACCGCGCACACCATTGATCATGGCAGCATCGTTGCCCAACTGGTTGGCTGGGAAGATGGTGATTTCAACGTCACCATTGGTGCGTTGTTTCACCAGTTCTGCCAATTTCATGGCGGCAGCATGTTGGCCGTCAGTGGTGTTAACAGCGTGGCCCATTTTGAGGTTGAACTTGGCAGCGAATGCAGCCGAGCCCATGCTGGCGATCAAGCAAGCAACGAGAATGCGAGAAATTTTCATGGTTGAGTCTCCTGTGGTTTTACGTGGGTGAAAAAATCAATCGGTGGGCAATGCATATTCATCAGCACTGAACACGGTGTGAAAAACGGTGCCGTCAAACATGGCAATCAAATCTTTGGACACTTCGCGGCTTTTCAAGCGAACTTCAGAAGCCAAGGCAATTTCAATGGATTCTCGCGTTGGATAGCGCACAGACAGCACCATGCCAAAGTGGGGATCTGTTACATCACTTTCGACTTGGCGCAAGACACGAACTTCTTGTGCCCCAGGAAAACGTGTCCACAACGGTACCAGCTCTTTTCGGATGTAGTCGTTGAAGGCTTGTTCTTTGCCAGGTTTGACATTGCCTTGAAAAAATGCACATCGAATGAACATGAAAATCCTATGGTTTAAAAAATCAGGGGAGGGCGATGGTGGTCGAAGCTTTCAAAGCTTCGAGCGCCTGCTTCAAAATTTGCGCAACCGGCTGGTCAATAGGCAAAGTGATCACATCGCTTTCTGCAGCAGTTGGTTTTTCAAGTGTTTGCAGTTGGCTGTCTAACAAACCTGGCTGCATGTAATGACCGACACGTTGATGCATGCGCTGACGAATGAGATCGGCATTCCCATCTAAAAAAAGAAACACAACAGGGCCAGCCTGTTGCCGAATGCGATCGCGGTATATTTTTTTCAGAGCTGAGCAGGCAACGATGCCACCTCGTTCGTGCTCAGTTTCTGTGTTGTTCAAGTAGTTGGCAATTCGGTCTAGCCATGGCCATCGGTCTTCATCTTGAAGGGCAATACCAGCGCTCATCTTGGCCACACTCTCTGGCAAGTGCAGTTCATCGCCATCTTTCATGTGCAGTCGCAGCGCATCACTGAGCATTGTCGCAAGGGTTGACTTGCCAGAACCAGAGACCCCCATCACGATGATTTTCAGTGCTTGATCTTCGGGGTGCATGGAACTTTTTGCTAGGGATTGAGAAAATTTGGACAGCGCTGTCCGGTGAATCAAAAAAAGAGAAAAATACAAGACTCAATGTTTTATTAGGGAAATCGAGCGCTGATCGGTCGTTTTTTTTGCTGTTAAATTCTTTGGATAGCGCTATCCTAACCAAGTTGAAGTCAATTTCACCTCGGACAAACCCTTGAAAACATCTGCCAATCGTCCCAAAAACCATCGATCTACAGGTCGCATTACCTTGAACGATGTGGCACTGGCTGCAGGTGTCAGTCCCAGTACGGTGTCACGCGCTTTAAGAGGGGAGCGAGCGGTTGATCCTGATCTGGTTGCAAGGGTCATGGCGGTTTCAGACAAATTGGGATATGTTCCCGATCCTGCTGCGCGGGCTTTGGCTTCGCAGCGCAGTAACCACGTCACCATTTTGATTCCATTGCTGTCCAATACCTTGTTTGTGGATCTTTTAGAGGCGGCTCAAAGAACTTTGCGTGCGGCCGGTTTTCAGGCCCTGATGGGCGTCACGCATTACAACAACAGTGAAGAGGAGCAACTCATGCGTGAGCAACTGCTTCATAGACCTGCGGGTTTGCTGATCACTGGCTTGGATCACAGTACATCAACCCAAAAACTAATGGCTCGAAGCAATGTGCCTTGTGTTCACTTGATGGACTTGCCGGATGAGGGCGCGGCAAACCCCTCAAAGCATGGCCTTGCCAACGACGCGTCGACGACACCCTACTGTGTTGGATTCAGACAAACAGATGCGGGGGAAGCCATGACCCAGCACCTGCTTGCAAAGGGCAAAAAACGAATCGTTTTTGCGGCGGCTCAACTTGACCCTCGTGTTATGCAGCGCCTAAAAGGGTGGCGCAAAGCACTTAAGTCAAGTCAGCTTTACGACCCAAGCTTGGAATGGCTAAACCCCGCACCCTCATCTCTGGCTTTGGGTGGGTTGATGTTTGAGCAAATCATGAAGCAAAGTCCGGCGGTAGACGCCATCTTCTTTTGCAATGATGACTTAGCCCAAGGTGCATTGTTGGCTGCAATGCGCTTGGGTGTCTCTGTCCCAGGGCAAGTGGCCATCGCTGGGTTCAATGATTTAACGGGCAGTGATCAAATGTGGCCCCCACTCACTACGGTACGAACACCGCGAGCACAAGTGGGAGAATCTGCTGCAGCCATGCTCCTGCAATTGATTCAAGGCGAAACGCCCCACCAGCCTCAACTTGACTTAGGTTTTGAAATTATTGAAAGACAAAGTACTTAGGCTGGTGAATGCGAAATGACATTGCGTAAAGGCATGCCCGCACTCAAGCGATTGATGTTGTCAGCAATGCTCTGCTTGCGGCGTTGAACAGTGCCCTGTGTCCAGCCTGACATGTGGGGTGTCATCAGGACATTCGACAAGCTGGCAAAGTCGAATTGAGAGGGCGAACAAGTAGATTTTTCTGCGCTTGGATATTGATACCACGTGTCGATGATGGCGCCTGCAATAGATTGGCGATTCAGGGCATTAAAAAGAGCGGCTTCCTCTATCACAGCACCTCGACCGACATTCACAATGACAGCCTCCTGGCGCATGCAAGCCAAGGCTTGGGCGTCTACCAAATTGCGGGTGTTTTCGGCCAACGGCAAAGTGACCACAATGGCATCACAAGAGGCCATGAATGCGTGCAAGTCTGTGAGTTTGAAACTTTGGTCTACGTCTGAGCTGTGAACAGGGCTTCGGTTGGCGACCACCACATGCATGCCAAAGGCCTTGGCGCGCTGGGCCAAGGTTTTGGCGATGTGTCCAAAGCCCAGCAGTCCCAAGGTTTGTGAGCCCAACTCAGTTCGCAAAGCACCGGGCCTGCCCGCAAAGAATGACCACTCACCTTGACGCAACGCTTGATCTGCTGCAACGAGAGGAACGTGCCTGGCGAGCAGCGCGGCCATCACATATTCTGAGATGGCGTTTTCATGCCCAAAGCAATTGGCCAGCAACGCCTCGGGTGGCAAGCAGGCACGGTCTATTCCGTCAGTGCCTGCGGCGGGGGCCTGAAGTAATTGTAATTTGTGGGGACGGGGCATGCCTTGATGCAAGGCAACGCCCACCAGCACATCTGCAGATTCAAAATGCTCTTTTTCACCCGCCAGTTCGAGCCCTTGTGAGACCGTCACAATAGGGTGAGATTGATGCAATAAGCCTTCGATGCCAGTCCGAAAATTGGCGGCGTTGTCGCCGTGAAAGACAATTTTTAAAACAGACTGCATAAGGCCTTGATCAGCATTGAAATGTCCCGTCTGAATTAATCAGCCTTGGCGCCAGAAGCTTTCACGATGGGTCCCCAACGTTGAACTTCGGCTTTGTTCATCTCCGTCATGGTTTCAGGGCTGGTCCCCATGATGATGTAGCCCAACTCTGTCATGCGCTTAATGAACTCAGGTGACTTGGTGCCTTTGATGGCTTCTGCATTGAGTTTCATGATCACATCGCGTGGTGTGTTGGCGGGAACCGACAAACCAAACCACACGCCAGACTCATAACCTGCTACACCGGCCTCTGCTAGGGTGGGCAAATCGGGCAACAAAGGATCGCGCTTGGCCCCCGTAGTGGCCAAAGCCTTGAGCTTGCCAGATTTAATGTGTGGAATGGCAGAGGGAATGTTGTCAAACATCATCATGACCTGCCCACCCAATAAGTCAGTGATTGCGGGTGCACTGCCTTTGTAGGGAATGTGTGTCATGTTGACATTTGCCAGTGACTTGAACATTTCGCCTGACATGTGGATGCTAGTGCCACTGCCACTGGATGCGTAATTGATGGCGCCAGGCTGTGATTTGGCCAGCGCAATGACTTCCTGCACGGAATTGGCTTTAACCGACGGGTGCAAAACCAACACATTGTTCAAGGAGACCAGTGCCGTAATGGGGGTTAAGTCCTTGTTCGGATCAAAAGGCATCTTGGCATAGAGTGCTGGGTTGATTGCCTGAATGCCGCTGGTGGTCATGAAGATGGTGTAACCATCTGGATTGGCCCTTGCTGCTTCAGCGCCACCAATGTTGCCACCTGCGCCAGGCTTGTTGTCGACTGTGACAGGTTGGCCCAAGTTCTTTGCAAGTTCTTGTGCAATTGCGCGAGAGGCAATGTCGACAGCACCTCCTGGGGGGAAGGGACAAATCAAACGTATTGCCTTGTTGGGAAAGGTCTGAGCCAAGACGGCAGGCGTACTCAAGAGCAGGCCAGAGAAGCCCAATGAAATAGCAAGGGCAGAAAGGCCGTTCAGGGCATGACGGCGTTTGGCATTGGGTAAGCGAGAAGAAGTCATTGATATCTCCACATTCAAAATTGAAGCCATAGCCTATGGGAAAAATAAGAAATTTTTCACAGGATATTCCCTTGTATCTATGAAAGAAGGTCACCACGCTAATAGAAAATCGAGGTTTAATTGCGCTTGACTTATTCCGCCCAAACAGCATGCCCAAAATTGCATCATTGCTTCTGAACATCGGCCACGCTTTAGATCATTTGTTTTTATTGATCTTCGCCACAGCGGTCGGGGCCA
>JBEDKQ010000027.1:0-20945 GCA_041172085.1 Pseudomonadota bacterium
CAAGACTGAGAAAGTCCCTTTGAACCTGATTGAGGTAATCCTCGCGCAGGGAAGCTTGTCTAAACAACGAGGCAATCACTCAATTGCCAGCATTCGTTGAATGATCCAGCCGACCTGCCATTTCGTTGAAGGAAAACGCAATGGCACACCATTTGCCAAAACTAACTTGCCATGCATTGCTACTTGTAAGTGCATCCGCAATCGCCCAAAACAATACTGTTTTGGTCACCAGTCCCGCTGCACAACAAGTGAGTGGCTTTGAAAACCTCAGCTTGCGTGAAGCGCCGTTCAGCGCCACCAACGTTGACAACACAACGCTGCGAGATTTGGGTGCCCAAAGAATTTCAGACGCACTGCGTTTAGATTCCTCCGTCACCGACAGCTACAACTCGCCAGCTTATTGGGACATTTTGAGCGTGCGCGGTTTCACTTTGGACAATCGCTACAACTACCGCCGCGAAGGCTTGCCCATCAGCGCTGAAACCATGATCCCCATGGACAACAAAGAGCGCATCGAACTCTTCAAAGGCACCAGCGGCATTCAAGCGGGAACCAGTGCCCCCGGTGGCTTGGCCAACTATGTGGTCAAGCGTCCTCCCAACTCAGCTGAAGCCGGCACCAGAAGCCTTACCGTCAGTTATGGCAATGGCAGCAACAGTTCTGTTGCCTTGGACTTAGGCGGTCGATTTGGCGACAACAATGCTTTGGGCTATCGCGTGAATGCAGCCTACGAAGACCTTAACCCATATGTTCAAAACGCAAAAGGCCACCGTCAACTTTTGGCCTTGGCCATGGATTGGCGCATCAACAGCAACACGCGTCTTGAGTGGGAATTTGAAAGTAGCAACCGTCAACAAATGGGTGTGAATGCCGCAAGCATCACAGGTAACACGCTGCCCTCGCCTGTTTTCGGACAAAACAATTTCTCCAAACAAAGCTGGTCTGTACCAGGTGTATTCGAGGGCCTGACAGGCAGCGTGCGTCTGAAGCAGAAACTTGAAAATGGTTGGTTGTGGACCACCCAAGTAGGTGCTCAGCGCTTGAAAACTGACGATCGCCTTAGCTACGCTTATGGCTGCTATGCAGAAGGCAATTACGATCGTTTCTGCAGCGACAAAACATTTGACCTGTACGACTATCGCAGCGAGAACGAACGCCGCATCAACGATGCCCTGCAAACAGAATTAACTGGCCAAGTTCAATTGGCCGGCTTGCAGCACGACATAAGCTTCTCTTGGTTGCGTCAGCGTCAAATTGACAAGCTCTCACCCATGCAAGCGTACAACTGGGCAGGCACCGGCAGCTTGTCGGGTGTCAGCGACAGTGCAGCAGCGCCAGAGCCCTATGACTTGAACACCAATCGCCAAGAGTACTCAACCGAGATCAGCGCCAAAGACCGTATCCATGTGAATCAGTTTGCAGACCTGTGGCTTGGCTTGCGCGCCAGTCACATTCAACGCGACAGCCAGCGCACGGATGGCAGCCGCGCAACGCACGACGATCGCACCATCACCACACCTTGGGTCGCATTCAGTCACAAACTGCCATGGAGCACCACTGGCTATGCAAGTTATGGCCAAGGTGTGGAAGCACAAGTTACGCCCAACCGCAGCCGTTACACCAACGCGGGCGTGGCACTTCCCTCGGCTAAGAGCACCCAAAAAGAATTGGGCTTCAAAGGTGCACAAGGTGCATGGCTTTGGAACGCCGCTTTGTTTGACATCACAAGGCCTGTGTGGGGTGATCAAGGCCTTTGCGAGGAAGCCAACTCTTGCACACGCAAATTGGATGGTGTGGCCGCACACAAAGGCGTGGAATTGGGCATGGGCTATCGCAGCACTCAGTGGAAATTGGACACAGCTGCGACTTGGCTCAACGCAAAACGCGCTGATGCTGTTATTGACCCGAGCCAAAATGGGCAGCGTCCATTGAATGTTCCCTCAATGGTATTGCGTGCTGCAATGGAATACCGTTGGACACAAGTACCGGGTTTGCGAACCACTTTGCGCTTAAGCCATGAAGGACAGCGTGACTTGATGGAAGGTGGCGCAATGACATTGCCAGCATGGACGACTGCGGATTTGGCCGCGCACTACAGCACCAAAGTGGCAGGTCAAGATACAGATTTGACCTTGGCAATAGAGAATGCTGCAAATCGATCCTATTGGAGAGAATCACCTAAGCAGTTTGGACACTACTACCTGTATGCAGGTGCACCTCGAAACTTGCGACTGACGGTTAGAACATTGTTCTAAATTGTCACTACCGCATGACGCAGCATCAGGGCCGCTAGCAAGCACATGGTGAGGCCAATGATGCCGTCCAACACTTGCCATGCCCTGGGGTGTGCAAACCAAGGTGCCAACCACCGGGCCCCAAAACCCAGCAAACTGAACCAAGTAGCGCTGGCAACACTGGCGCCTGCTACAAACCATATTTGAAGCGCCTCTGGTTGCTGCGCACCCATACTGCCCACCAACACCACCGTGTCTAAATAGACATGAGGGTTGAGCAAGGTAAACGCGGCGGCTTGGGCAATGGCATGCCGACGGCTCAAATTTTCGCCGCCTTCTGAAGCCTGCAGTTGTGCAGGATTGCGCATGCGCTGAAGCGCCTTCCAGCCATACCAGGCAAGGAAAATCGCACCCAGAAAAGCCAAGGCCTGCGCCCATTGCGGTCTGTCATTCAGCGCCTCTGCCATGCCAAAAACACCTGCGGTGATTAATGCTGCATCGGCCAAAGCGCAAAAGAACACCACGCTGCCAACATGCTCACGCCTCAAACCTTGTCTTAAAACAAAGGCGTTTTGTGCGCCAATGGCCACAATGAGTCCGAAGCTTATGGCCAAGCCTTGAAGGAAAACGGGCCAAATCAATGCGTTTGAGGAAATCAAATAAAACGCCACTCAAACGGTTGTGGATGTTTGATCAACATGGTGCTGATTCTAAAAGCTTCTCTCGCAGTGAGCATCAATTTAAGAGAAAATTGCGCCATGAATGACCCAACGCCCAACCAAGAGCAACCTAGAAACCCTCTACATGGGCTGACCCTTGAAGCCATCGTTCGCGAGCTTGAAACACATTATGGCTGGGCTGAACTTGGCGAGCGAATTCCAATACGCTGCTTTACCCACGACCCCAGCGTTCAATCAAGTTTGAAGTTTTTGCGGAAAACTCCCTGGGCTAGGGAAAAGGTTGAAGGACTCTATTTATTCATGTTGCGTGAAAAAAAACGCTATGAAAGCCGACCGGTATGAGTGAAATTCAAATTTCATCTGGCTACCAAGCGGGCCTCATTGGGCGAATCACCGAAATGCACACGGCATATTACGTGCCAAACTCAGGATTTGGACAGCGCTTTGAGTCGGTTGTTGCGGGTGGATTGGCTTCATTTTGTGATCGACTTGATCACCCCAAAAATGAAATTTGGCTGGCCATTCAGGATCAATACATAGTGGGCTCCGTTGCAATTGATGGGGAAGATTTAGGCAACAACACAGCACACCTGCGATGGTTCATCATGGATGAAAAAGTGAGGGGCACAGGTATTGGGCGTCAACTGTTAACCAAAGCCATTCAATTTGTTGATGCACACAATTTCAAAGAAACCCATTTGTGGACATTCAATGGCCTCTCTGCTGCACGGCATTTGTACGAATCAATTGGCTTCAAATTAGTTGAAGAGACCTTGGGTGATCAATGGGGTGTTGAGGTTCTTGAACAAAAGTTTTCTAGGCCACAAAAATACTTTTAAATGTAGAGTACGGTGCTAAAGGGTGTTGCCGCAGTCAAGCCTTGCGCCTTATTTTCTCAAGCACTGTCCAATTTAGAGAGCGTTAGCCAAAGCAAAAAAAGTTTGCAGAACTTCCTATTGAGGCCAGTAACGCTTCTTGACCAATTTCTTGTAAAGTTTTCCAGTAGGCAAGCGGGGCAATTCCAAGTCAAAGTCGATTGACTTAGGGCATTTGAAATCTGCTAATTTTTTGCGGCAAAAAACTTTGAGTTCTTCTTCTAATTCAGGCCCCATTTCGGCCGCGTCAACAGGCTGCACAACAGCTTTAACCTCTTCACCCCAGTCACTATTGGGAACGCCAACAACTGCAGCGTCCATCACTTTGGGATGTTGCAACAATACATTTTCAATTTCTTGTGGGTAGATATTGACACCACCACTGATGATCATAAAAGCCTTGCGGTCTACTAGATACAAATAGCCCTCTTCATCAAGATAGCCAATATCCCCTAGCGTTGTCCAACCTTGAGAATTCCGTGTTTGAGCCGTACTAACGGGATCATTGTGATAGGAGAATTGCGGGCCCTCTGAAAAATAGACCGCCCCGGTTTGCCCCACTTCTACGGGCTTGCCATCTTCATCGCAAATATGCAACTTTCCTTGGGAAGCGCGTCCAACTGAGCCTTTGTGTTTCAGCCACTCGTGTGGGGTAATACTGCAAAAACCGTTGTTCTCAGTCCCTGCGTAATATTCGTGGATGATAGGACCCCACCATTCCATCATTTGCTCTTTCACATCAGTCGGGCAAGGTGCTGCTGCATGAACTGCCATTTGCATGGATGAGAGGTCAAATTGTTTACGAAGATTTTGATCGAGCTTTAACAATCGAACAAACATGGTGGGCACCCATTGACTGTGCGTGATGCGACAGCGTTCAATGGTTTGTAACGCCAACAGTGCGTCAAATCGCTCCATGACAGTTACAGTGCCACCTAATTTGATGACAGTCATGCTGTGCCGAAGTGGCGCGGCATGGTACAAAGGTGCAGTGGACAGATAGTGGCAATTGGCGTCATATCCAAATAACGGCGCCAACAACTTCACCAGCATGGTGTATTGACCAGCTTCTGTTTTGGGAAGTGGCCACAGAACACCTTTGGGTCGGCCTGTGGTGCCAGAAGAGTAGAGCATGTCACTGCCCTGAAAAGCTTGTGATGGTAGATGCGTTGGCATTTGAGCACATAACCCAGACCATTCAGCGTGCCTTGCACTTTCGTCACTTTTCCCCAGACTCATACAGCGCAGTGTGGTTGGCAACTTGTCAAACAACGCACTGTCGATTAATTCTAAAGATGCAGAATAGACGAACAAACGTGCGCCGCAGTCTCGCACAATATAGTCAATCTCATCCGTCGTCAGGCGCGTGCTAATCAGTGTGTAATACACACCGCATCGGTCTAGGCCAAAGCAAAGTTCCAATAACTCACGACAGTTGTTCATTAGAACCGCTACGTGTTCTCCAGGCAGGATACCTAAGCTGGCAATGGCATGTGCAACTTGATTGGCTCGATGCTCGAGTTGTGCGAATGTGACCTTCTCGCCACTCTCACACATCTGGAATGCAACTTTTTCTGGGTCAACGATTAAAGGATTCAGCGGAATTAACAAGGAGGCCCCCAATTTAGATTCAAGAAGCGCCTGGTTTTTCGCGAAGATCGTGGGCAACTCGCTCAAGCAACATAGCGGTGGAGCCATCTGCCAAAGAAGCAGCGTGAGAGGCGGCAAGATGTCTCAAGAAAGGATATTTGTCCAAAAATCCCTCTGCCCCCATTGCATGAAGGAGTGTTCCCAATTGAGTTTGGGCCATGCTTGTTGCATACAGTTTTGCCTGTGCCGCAGCACTTTGAGCCTCAAGACCCTTATCGATGAGTTGGCATGCCTCACGCACCAATAGTTCTGCTGCTTGTAATGCCGTTGCAGCCTGCGACATTTGCCATCTCCAGCCCTGAAATTGATCTAAGGTCTGGCCGAATGCAGCGCGTTGGCTGCCATAAGAATTAGCGACTGACAAAGCTTGGCAAACCATGCCACAACACATGGCTGCAAGATAAGTTCTGGCGCGATTGATGGCACTCATAATGTCTTTGAAAGATTCACCGGGTCCAAACAAAAGATGTGAAGCATCACAAAAGACATTGCTCAAGCGTAGTCCGCCAATTCCCATGCTATTCAAAGCGTTGTTGGTTTCGATGGGCAGTCGTTCAAACCCAGCAGAATCTGAACGAACAAAAAATGAAGCAATGCCCTTGACCCCTGAACCTGCTTGAGTTTGTGCGTAGACCACAACACCATCAGCATGTGCCGCATTGATCACCCAAGTCTTGGTTCCATTGAGCAACCACCCTTCCCCACTTTGAACGGCGAAAGTTTTCATTTGTCCCAAATCTGATCCAACATCAGGCTCAGTCAGTGCTGTGCATGCCACTGAATTTCCTCGGATTAACTGACTCACATAAAGCGGCGCCAACAAATTAGGAGAAGCATTGACCAGCTGTGCTGCAACATTGTGTGAATTGACCAAAGCCATCGCTGCACTGAAATCAATTCGAGCCAATTGAAACAAAACTTTAGCTGTGTCTTCAAACGACAAATTGAGGCCGCCAAATTCATGTGGCACCAAAAGACCTAAAAGACCAGCATCACCCGCAGGCTCGAACAAAGCCTTTCGATTGAAATGACCTCGTCCCCATTGAGCAGCGTTAGGGGCCAAATGCTGATCAGCAAAATCTGTGGCGGCTTGAATTAAATCAGTCGCTTCTTTGGACGAGCCTTCTCTGCCTAAAATCATCTTTTTATCCCTTGACTGAAGGCTTGCTGTCCATTGCAGCAGACTGATTGGGCTTCATGCGACGGAGCAATGAAGCCGCCAGAGGAACCAGGCCTTTCGGTAAAAAGATGGTGGCTACCACCAAAATAAGTCCATAGGTAATAAGGCGGAAACTGTCAGCAAAACGCAAAAGTTCGGGCAAGAAAGTAACTGACAAAGCGCCCACAATGGGACCTGTGAGTGTTCCACTGCCCCCCAAAATAACAGCCAAGATGATGTTCAAGGATTGATCGACACCAAATGGCTCAGGATTTAAGAATCCAATGTAATGTGCGTACAGCGTGCCAGCCAATCCAGCCAAAACTGAACTCATGACAAAGGCAAAAAGTTTATAGCGTGAGGTCACTACACCCATCGCCTCAGCAAGGTCCTCATTTTGCCTAATTGCCAACATCACACGGCCTGCTCTGGAGTGCAGCACCAACGCGCAGCAAGCCGTGGCCAGCACAGCAGCCAACAAAGCCAGCGCGTAATAGTTCAAATTGCTACGCCCTTCAAAGCTAAAGACATAACCAAACAGACTTAAATCACTTGGACGCGGAACATCGGGTATGCCCGCTTCACCACCAGTTAGGGCTCTAAAGGTCATCAACACGATAAAGATAACCATGTTGTAGGCCAACGTAACAATGGAGAAATAATGACCTTTAACGCGAAGACTTGGATAACCCGCAAAAATTGCCATCACGCCTGTCAGCAACGGTGCGATAAAGAGAGTTGTCCATACAGAAAAACCAAATTTCATGGTCAAGAGCGTTGAAATGTAAGCGCCTATGCCCATAAAGCCTGCCTGGGCGATGGACACATAGCCGACAAACCCTTGCGTTAAATTCTGGCCTTGTGCCAGCACAATCCAAATTAATGCCAACGTCATTAAATGTATGTAATAGGGAGACTTAAAGGCATGAGGCATTGCCAATGCACCCGCCACAGCAGCGACACTTAACAATAAAGGGGTTGATAGAAAATTTTTCATTTTTTCCCCATCAGACCTTGTGGCATTACCAACAAGACCAAGATCATGATTAAAAAGGAAATCACGTCCTTGTAGGCCGATGACAAAAAGCCAGCCGCTAAAGACTCACTGACACCCAAAATCAAGCCACCTAAAATTGCGCCAGGTAAAGAACCCAGACCACCCAAAATCAATACAGCAAAACCTTTGACCGCAAAACTTTCACCAACCCCTGGAGCAAGCGCCAAAAGTGCGCCAATCAAGGCTCCAGCAGCTACGCCCAACGCGGACGAAATGCCAAAAACAACAGACGAAACAAAGTTTACATTCACACCCATCAGCACCGCCGCATGACGATTTTGAGCCACGGCTCGAACCGACTTTCCAGTTTTTGTTTTTAAAAGAAGCAAGGTGACCAAGGCAACCAAAGTGACTGAAGTAATGATGACAACCATTCGTAGTTGTGCAACAAAAATGCCTCCAAAATCAAATACTTGCTGATATGGCGTTTGAATAATGACTTGATCGGCGCCAAACAAGAGCAGGTTACCGCCTTCCAACATCATCGTGAGGCCAAGGGCAATGATGAATGCATTGATGTGAGGCGCATCACGTACTGGCCGATATGCCAAGCGCTCAATGAGCATTCCCATGACGGCGCCTACTGGCATGGCCAAGGCCATACTGGTAAACAAAGACAAACCCATGCTGGTTGAAAACACGAATGTTAAGTAACCGCCAAACATGGCCAACGAGCCATGTGCAAAATGCGCTATGCCTAAAATTCCAAATACGACCGTTAGGCCAAGTGCGACCAGCGTGTAAACAGAACCAATGGCCAGACCATTGAGTATTTGTTGGAGTAATTCATTCATTGCATTTCACCGTTTGCATAGGGCAGCCAAGGTAGCCAAAATACACGCGACTCAGTAAAAAACTGGGCCGCGTGTATATAAACAATCAAGCTCAGCTCTTATTTACGAATGCTGCGCAAAAATTGTGAGTACGCTTTGTTGTCGGATGGCAGTTCTGCAACGAAGACCCACTGTCCCTTTTGCCACTGGAATGCGCCATTGGAGGTGTATGCCTGACCGTTCTGATCGAACATGGCATTTCCATCGTTGGCGATGTACTTCATGACAGCCTCTTTTGGAATAGGCAAATTCTTCACTGCTTCTGCAACTTTTTTGGCATCTTTGGCACTGCCTGCACGCTCAATTGCGTTTTTCAAGACATAAACTTGGTCATATGCATAAGGTGAACTGGGCGTAGGTGATTGGCCAAACTTTTTCTTGTAGTTGGCCTCATAAGCCTTTGCCTGAGGACCCAAAGCTTCAACTGTCAGCTCGGTTGGGCGAAGATCCCAGACACCTTCCATTTGGCCACTTGTAACCACTTTGAGAAACTGCTCTTCACTGCCAGATGTAAATCCGTAGCGTGGCACATTGAGTCCCAACTCAACAGCTTGACGATACACAAATGCAGCCGGCTCTACGTAACCAACAACCAAAATGGCATCGGGCTTGAGGCCACGGATTTTTGTCAGTTGCGGTGTCATGTCGCGATCACGAAGTCCAAAGGCTTCTTTTGCAATGATCTTGCCGCCGGCTTTGTTCAACTCTTTTTCAAATGCATCAACATATTGAGTATAAAAACCAACTTCTAAAGCACCAATCACAGCAACGTTACGCGCACCTTTTTGTGCCACAAACGTACCCGCAGCAGCGCCAGTGAAGTCTGCTGGTGGACGTGTTCTAAAGACATTAGGAATTCCTTGCGCCGTAATGGCTCGCTCAGCGGCATTACCTACCAACATGACGGCGTCTTCCTTGGCAATGAACGATGCAACAGCACTGGTTGATCCAGAGCAGCAAAAGCCCAGAAGGTATTTGACGTTGTCGCGGTCAATCAATTTACGAACACTGTTTGTTGCTTCCGTCGGATTGGCTTTGTCGTCTGAGGTAATGACCTTCAATTTATAGGTCGTTGAACCAGCCTTGATACCACCCGCTGCATTGATCTCCTCAGCAGCCATTTGGACAGCATTGGCCTGCGGCAATCCGTAAACAGCGCCTCCACCTGTCAAAGAGTCATTAACGCCGATTACAAGGACTTCATCTGCCGCATGGACAGTTGGAATCAGTGCAGCACTGAGTACCAATGCGGCTAAGGCCAAAGGTTTTTTTAGTTTCATTTTGTCTCCGTTTAAAAAATTGCAACTGTCCAAGCAATGGACCTTGCTTTTGCCTCAATAGCCCAAATAGGCTTTACTTACTTGCGGATCATTTTTTAATTCTTGCCCTGTGCCCTGAAGCACAACCTCGCCCGCTTCCAAAACATATGCACGATCTGCCAAACGCAATGCCATGGCGGCGTTTTGTTCAACCAACACAATGGTTGTGCCCATTGACTTGATACGCGCCAAAATTTGCTCAACTTCTTCTACGATTTTGGGCGCCAGACCCAATGAAGGCTCGTCAAAGATACAGAGCTTGGGTCGCGCCATCAGCGCACGGGCAATTGCCAACATTTCTTGTTCACCACCAGATAGAGTTCCTGCCCTTTGCTTTGCTCTTTGACCCAGTACCGGAAAAAGATCAAGCATTTTGTCTATGTCAATCTTTTGTTCGTTATCGTGACGCGTATGAGCGCCCATTTCTAGATTTTCAAGCACAGACATTTCGGCAAAAACTTGTCTGCCTTCAGGGCACATCGTGATGCCCTTGCGCACAATGGTATGGCCACTCAGCCCATCCAATCGTTCGCCCATGAATTCAATGCTGCCAGCACGTACTTCATTCAGACCACAGATGCAGCGCAAAGTTGTTGTTTTACCTGCGCCATTGGCACCGATCAAGGCAACGCATTCCCGTTCATTGACATCAAGGCTGATGCCGTGCAAAACATTAACCTTGCCATAACCTGCCGTGAGATTCTTGATATGCAGCATTAATGTACTCCGCCCAAATAGGCTTCAATCACTGCCGGATTACGCTGAATTTCTTCAGGTTTACCTTCCGCAATTTTTTCACCAAAATTCAAAACCACGATGCGATCACACACGTCCATAATCAGCCCCATGTGATGCTCAATGACCAATACTGCCAGTCCGCGAGCGCGAATTCGCATAATGACATCAGCCAATTCTTTACGCTCTTTGGCAACCATTCCTGCTGCGGGCTCGTCTAGCAAGATCAGTTTAGGATCGGACGCAAGCGCGGTAGCGATCATCAGCAATCGCTGCTGAGCGGATGAAATAGTTGATGTTAGATCGTTCATCACATCGCCTAAACCAACAAACTCAACCAACTCTTGTGCTTTAATTTTTTGCGCTAAATCTTGGGCGCGCGCCTCCTGAAAGCGAAGAACGGAGCGCCAAGGAGAAACGCTGTAACTGGTATGACAGGCCGTCAAAACTTGATCCAGAACACTGAACTCAGCAAGCAAACTGGTGGTTTGAAATGTTCGTGCCAATCCTAGTGGCACACGCTGGCTGATAGGAAGTTTGTTGACGTTTTGACTTTGCCATAAAACTTCACCAGAACTTGGCGGTACGGCACCTGAAATCAAATTCACCGAAGTGGACTTGCCGGATCCATTGGGACCAATCAACCCCACAATTTCATTTGCATTGACATCAAAGCTTAAATTCTTTACAGCTTGTACACCGCCAAAATTTTTACTAACTTGATGCAAAGTTAAAAGTCGCTCTGGCACAGGCATTTGAACTTTGTCTTTCTGTGGTCGTACTTGAAATTTCTAAATGATCCTTTGTTTAAGCCAAACGGCCCTTCACAAGAAACCTGTAAAAAACCAGTTTAATATTAGACTGCTTGTCTTCCACTGGGGTATTCCCTGCAGTTCAGCAATTGCATTAAATTACCAACAACACAAGTCAATGCACTATGCGTAAAACAAAAAATTTTCACCAAAAAATCTATTGAACATGGCCCAATGCAAAACATCAACTCAGACATTATTTTCAAAAGTATTGCGCATGAATTGATTTTGCAAAACCTCAGTTACTTTGCCACTCAATCGTATTGGCGCAAAACTTAAATCAGGAACACTCATGGAAATCAAGTGGTTAGAAGACTACTTAGCACTCATTGAAACCCGGTCATTTTCTGGCGCTGCTGCAAAGCGCAACATTTCTCAACCTGCTTTTTCAAGGCGAATTCAGCAGCTAGAGGAATGGCTGGGTGTTACCTTGATTAATCGTTCCAGAAAGCCCTTGTCCTTTACGCCCATTGCCGAACAACACGAAGCCAGCATTCGCCAACTCGTTACACAAATCTATGAGTTTCGTGCAACCTTAAATTCAGATTCAAATCACAACCCCAATATGGTGTTGGCAGCTCAGCACAGCCTTGCAACATCGCAATTGCCAAAATTCATAGAAGAGTTAAGGATCGTATGCCCTGATCAGAAGTTCAGAATACGGTCAGAGAACCGTGATGACGGTGTTTCCCTTTTGTTAAAAGGTCAAGCAGATATTTTGCTAACTTATGAAACCACGCATGATGCGCGATGCATTCCAGCGCAACTGGCAAGTGCATGTGTTTTAGGTGACGATGCCTTGGTGTTGGCCGCAAGCCCTAAATTGTGCAATGCTGAAGAATTTCAATCCTCCAATAACCCTTTGCCACTGCTGTGCTTTCCGCCTGAAAGTTTTTTTGGGAAAGTAGTACGCACACAAGCACTAGCGCAACTGATGAAATCCAGACTGGTCTCTATTCAATATGTGAGTGATTTCAGCTTGGGCTTACGTGAGATGGCCCTAATTCACCAGGGTGCCGCATGGCTACCAAGAAGTCTAATTGCACACGATTTGGCAAGTGGCAATTTGCAGGAAGTGAACATTGAAGGGTCCCTTGTCCCTCTGACAATTGTGGCGTACTTTGCAAATCAGAGTAACGCAGTGTTGGAAAAGTTAACGGCTCATTTTTTTCGTCAACGCAACGCTAATGGTATAGCCAGCGACCGCTCGTTGCTTGGCTAACAAACTTTTATTCCATTTTTGCACCAGAACGTCGCACGACGTCGGCCCACCTTGGTGTCTCGGCGCGAGCAAGCGCCATGATTGCATCTGGCGCAGTGGTCATAATTTCCCAAGCCATTGCATCGTATCGTTGCTTGGCACTGGGCAATGCAAGGGTGCGATTGATGTCGCGGTTTAAGCGTTGTACGATTTCAGTCGGCATCCCGGCAGGGCCAACAACACCACCCCAAGCAGTAGTTTCGTAGTTTTTAAGCCCCGCCTCTTCGATGGTTGGCACCTCAGGCATCACAGGAGATCGCTGTGCACCGCTTACACCTAAAGCGCGCAAACGTCCGGACTTGATGTGGGGTATTGAAGAAGCAATGTTGTCAAACATGAGATCGACACCACCAGCGATCAAATCTGTAATGGCAGGTCCTGCTCCCCTATAAGGAACATGAACCATGAAAACACCAGCCAACGCTTTGAACAACTCGCCACCTAAATGCCCCGTGGTGCCATTACCACCCGATGCCATGTTCAATTTGCCCGGGTTCTGACGTGCAAAATCTATCAGCTGCTGCACGTTTTTGAAGGGCGACTCATTGCGCACGACCAAAACATTCTGAACACGCCCCATCATGGCGATTGGCGTAAATCCATCAGGGTTGTATGGCAACGATGTAAACAATGCGCGATTGATTGCCAAGGTACCCACATTACCGTAACCAATGGTGTAACCATCTGGTGCAGCTTTGGCTATTTCAACCGAACCAATGGAACCTGCAGCACCACCGCGGTTTTCGACAATGATGGGTTGGCCTAAGACGCCGGCCAAGTCGTGCGTCAAATTACGGCAGGCGACGTCCGCACCGCTGCCGGCCGGAAAGGGAACAATGAATCGAACAGGTCGATTGGGGTAAGAAGACTGGCTCCAAACATTGGAGGCTAGACCCGCGACACCCAATCCGATGATGGCTTGGCGACGATTAAATTTATAGGGTGCGTTTTGCATCATGATCTCCATCCTTTAAATAATAGGCGTTTAAAGTTAGCCGGTTCTACGCAATGCCATGCCAGCGTGAGCATCAACGGTCAGACCATTCTTCGCAGCCAATTTGCCTGACAAGTAAACCGCAGCAATGCCGCTGCTGGCTTTTGCGGGAAGGTCGTAACTGGCGTTGTCTTGGATGTTGTGAGCGTCGAACAAAACCAGATCGGCAGCCCATCCCTCCTTGACCAATCCTCTGGCAGCACGCGAAGCTGTTGCTTGGTCTAGGCCAAATCGAGATGCAGGCCAAGAGGTCATTTTGCGCATGGCTGTTTCTAAGGGAAACAATCCTTGGTTGCGAGCGTAACGCCCCAATACGCGAGGGAAACTGCCCCACAAGCGTGGGTGAGGATGTGGATCGCCAGGGAGCCCATCAGAGCCGATCATTGTCAAGGGATGTTGCATGATGCGGCGTACATCACTTTCGTCCATAGAAAAATTGACGGCACCGGCAGGCATCAATTTCTGAGCCATTTCCTGAGGCGTCAAACCGCGCTCTTCGGCCATTTGAAACAACGAGCGTCCGGCAGCTGAAGGCTCTGCGCTAGACCAAGTTATCAGAACTTCACGCGATAAATGCACCCTCTCTGGCATCAGCATGGTGCTGGCTGCATCGTAAGGATAGCAATCGAGACACACATCTTGATTCTTTGAGGCCTCTTCAATCATGGCCAAGGTCTTGACAGATCGACCGTGATTCGGCTTGCCAGAAAGTTTGTGATGTGAAATGACAAGGGGCACATTGGCACCACGTGCAACCTTGAATGCTTCCTCCAATGCCAAATCGATGTGAGACGAATCGTCCCGTATGTGCATTGTTAAAAGCCCACCTAATTTGCCAAGCGGTAGAGCCACTGCGATCAATTCTTCGATGTTGGCAGCCCTGGCTGGAGGGTAGAAGACGCCGGTTGATAAGCCCCAAGCTCCTTGCTGCATGGCCGATTCGACCTCTGCTGCCATGGCCGCGGCTTGGTCAGGCGTAGCGGCCTGGTCAGTATCCGCCATGTGCTTCACGCGCAGGCTGGTGTGTCCAATCAAAGTCACCACATTGCAAACCGGTGGTTGCTGGCTCAAGGCTTCAAAATAATCTGCCACACTTGAAAAGCGGAAAACCTCATTGTTCAAAATATTCAAAGGCGCAGGCAATTCGCGAGTACCGTCTGAATTCAATGGCGCAAGGCTGATGCCACAATTACCCACCACGACAGTGGTTACGCCTTGTGAAAGCTTGGGGTGTGCTTCATGCAGAGGCATTTTTTCTAGCATCAACGCGTCATCATGTGTGTGAGCATCGATGAAACCTGGTGCCAAAACCAAACCATCACAATCTACTGAGCAATTTGCCACCGGATGGCTCGACAAATTGTTTGCATCATAGATGGCGGATATCAGGCCTTTGTCGACGGCAACATGCGCAAGCCTTGCAGGCGAGCCACTGCCATCTATCAAACTTGCCGAGCGAAAAAGAAGATCGTGCATCAGAGTGTAGGTAACAGACCAATGGATTTAATTAGTTTTTTGAAAGACCAAAAGCGGCCTCATACGCGAACAATGCCGCCGACCCGCCCGTATGCAAGAAAACTATGTTGTCTGTGGCATTGAAATGGCCTTTTCGGATTAGGTCAATGAGACCCGCCATGCCCTTGCCTGAATAAACTGGATCGAGCAGTAAACCCTCTGTGCGGGCCAGTATCTCAACCGCCTCAATCATGCTTTGCGTGGGCATGCCGTACCCAGACCCAACGTAATCACAATTGGCCACAACTGACTCTCGTGCCAGACCTTCTCGCATGCCAAGGTGCGCCACAGTTCTGCAGGCTAGGTCGTACACCATTGTTTCCTGCTTCTCTTTGGGTGCGCGAGTTCCAATGCCCAACAATTTGATGGCACTGTTTGCAGCATACAGGCCAGCCACAAGTCCTGCTTGAGTACCCGCACTGCCTGTGGCGTGAACCAAATAGTCAATCTTCAAGCCTTTGCTTGATGCCTGTTCGATTAGCTCGAACGCCGCATTCACATAACCAAGAGCACCCACGGGATTGGAGCCTCCTCCAGGAATAACATAAGGACGCATACCCTCGCTTTGTAATCGAGCTGCAGCTTGATCCATTTCTTGCTGCATGTTGGTACCCCCAGCACGACGCTCAACTTGGGCGCCATGCAAACGGTTTAACATGACGTTTCCGTTGTCGGTGTAGTCTGGGTCGGTGCTGCCAGTTCGGTCTTCCAGCAGAATTAAACATTTCATGCCGAGTTTGGCAGCAGCCGCAGCGGTCTGTCTGGCGTGATTGGACTGTGTGGCACCCTGTGTAATCACAATATTGGCACGCAAGGCAACAGCCTCAGCCATGAGGAATTCAAGTTTGCGGGTCTTGTTGCCGCCTGAAGCGAGGCCAGTGCAATCGTCCCGCTTAATCCAAAGGCGAGGCCCTCCCAAAAGCGCAGTCAGATTGGCCAACGGCTCGAGGGGTGTTGGAAAATGGCCTAAGCTAATTCGAGGAAAACGCGAGAGATCCATGACAAGACTCGTTAGTAATTTGTTTCATCTTATGCAACAAATTAAGAAACCGTCCAATCGATTTTTTGAAGCTTATTCTTCATTTTTTGCATACTTCAATCAGCCTCAATCTTGAGTTCTTTACAAAGCGCTCCCCAGCGAATTGATTCTGCCTTCATGAAACTACCAAACTGATCTGCAGTGGTAGGCGTTGGGTAATAACCCAATCCAACCATCTTCTCTCGAATCTCTTTTTTATTCAAAGTCTCATTCAATGCACGATTGAGTTTTTGTACAACTGCCGATGGGGTACCCAAAGGCGCCACCATTCCTTGCCAGCCAGTCACTACGTAATTCTTCAGGCCCGACTCTTTAAAGGTTGGAATGGTTTGAAACTCTGGAGCGCGGTCCGCTGCGGTCAAAGCCAAAACTTTAAGTTTTCCACTTTTGACATGCGGCATGCCAGCGCCTAACGCGTCAATCATGCCAACAACCCTGCCAGCCATTAAGTCAATTAAAGCTGGGCCACTTCCCTTGTAGGGAATGTGTTGAATTTTGACTTGCGCCTCAGACTTCAACATTTCAAAAGCCAGATGCGTAATTTGCCCATTACCCCCAGACGCATAACTCAAAGCGTTGGGTTGAGACTTCAACAAATTCAAATAGTCGGCTGTTGAATTGACATTCAAAGTAGCAGGCACAAAAAGCGCCAACGGTGCGTACCCCACCTGTCCTATTGGTGCCAACTTGCTTGGTAAGTCAACGATGGGTTGTTTTGAAATATGTTCTAAAACTGAAAACTGACCCACGTTTCCCAAACCAATGGTGTACCCGTCGTTTGGAGCACGCATAATTTCAGCAGAGGCAATGGCCGTTCCAGCGCCAGGCTTGTTGTCTACAACAATGTTTTGACCCAATTGACTCGACATACCTTCGGCCAATACTCTGGCCAGTTGGTCGATGCCGCCACCCGGCGGAAACCCAACCACCATGCGAATGGGCTTGGTAGGAAAATCTTGAGCAACAGCTGGTTGACCCAAAATAGCACTGCCTAACAGTGTCAAACAAATTGCAAATTTATTGAAGTTCATGCTTGTCTCCTTGTTTGTTTAACGGTGTTCACGAAAAACGTTTTGCGTTTTAATTTGACTCTCCATTCGCCAGAGCAACAGCCTGTCCATCAGTTGTTGACGAACGGCGATGTGATTTTGCGAAGACCAGAGGTTGTTGTTTTCTTCTGGATCGTTTTCGAGGTCAAAGAGTTGACCAAAACTTTCATTTAAAAAATGAACCAACTTCCAACGCTGTGTCCTCACCATGGTCATGAACTGGACCTCGGTCAAAATGTTGTCTCGACCTTGTTCACAAAAGACAGCGTCACGACCTGCCCATGAGGAATCTTTGAATGCAGGCTCAACAGACTCGGCTTCTATCCCCTCAGGCAATTTAGCCTGCGCCTGCAAAAGCAGCCACGGCACAATGTCCATGGCTTGAATCAATGCATCAGACTTCTGACCCTCGGGAACTTTTCCTGGTGCCCAAAGGATCATGGGGACTCTTGTGACTTGCTCGTACATGGTCCATTTTTGGCTGTGCCCATGATCGCCTAAACAATCACCATGGTCGGACGTAAATACGATGATGCAATTGTCCAAATAGCCCTTTTTCTCGAGTGACGAAACAATCTTTCCAACAGCATCGTCAATCATGGTGACATTGGCCATGTAATGTGCACGTTGACGATGGCGATGTTCATCCGATGGCTCAAGTTGATGCACCACTGAATCGTGATCTATCTCAACGTTGTGTTGGCGAAGATCATGAAACGGTTGGGGCTGACCGTCTAGATCTGAGTCGCTCACTTTTGCAATTGGCAATTGCTTGTCAATGTATCTGTCTAAATACTCAGGGGTTGGGTCATAAGGTGGATGTGGCCCAGGAAATCCAATTTGTAAAAACAAAGACTCGGCTTTGGGTGCCGTATCAATCCACCAGCAGGCCCTGTCTGCTACAAAATTATCGGAATGGGAGTCGGTTGGGAGCAGCCACTCAAAAGCGCCAAGCCGTTCACGATAGTCAGGAAACTGCCTGTACTGAACCCTTTGCTGCTTAACCAGACCTCTTGCCGCAAGCGATCGGTCCCAATCATCAAAGAAAAATCGACCTTCAAGGAAGCGATCCTTGTTTTCAACAACATAGCGTTGATGGTAACCAGCAGAGGTATCCAAAGGCCATGTGTGCATCTTGCCGACATTGATGCATGTGTAGCCAACTTGGGCCAAATTTTCTACCCATGTATGACGCCATGTGTCAGCGTTTTTCAAGATGCCCGTGGTGTGCGCGTAGTAGCCTGTAAATAGACTGGACCTTGCTGGAACACAAGAGGCCCCTGCCACGTGGCACTGGGTAAAGTGCGTTCCCTCTTTAATCAGCCTGTCCAAGTGGGGCGTCTCCATGTGAGGATATCCAAGCCCAGCAATGGTGTCATAGCGCTGTTGATCTGTGATGATAAAAATGATGTGTGGTTGCTTCATAGTCATCAGAGGCGCAGATTGGTTTTAAAAGATCATGCTAGCGCTCTATCATTCAAATAAATAGTGATATTTTTTGATCTTTCCATTAATATTTGGAATGCAAAGGTATTGCCATGGATCAAATTAAAATGAAGTCAATCAGCCCCCATACGATGTCTGCACTCAGAAGGCTTCGAATGCGACATTTAGAACTGCTTTGCCATTTAAAAGAAGAGAGCACAGTGAGCTCAGCCGCTATGAAGCTCAACCTCACGCAGCCTGCGGTAAGCAAAATGATTACGGAAATTGAAACAATCTGCCATGCAGCTTTATTTACAAGAGGCAGAACAGGTATATCAGCCAATGAAAAAGGCACCCTACTGATTCGTCAGGCTTGTGACATGGTGCAAAGTTTTGACCGATCTCTTTTAGAAATTAAGGCTATAGAGGACGGCGCAAGTGGCCTGCTGCGAATGGGTTCATTTTCCACAACCAGCATATTCCCCAAGCTGGTGACCAACCTCATGAAAAAACTACCGGATCTCAAGGTGCAAATTCAGGAGAGTCCACCACAAGAATTAATTAACGCGCTAATTAACCACCAGCTCGATTGTGTTGTCACCAGTTTTTCAAGAGAAATGATGGCGGATGAGAGAACCAAATCCTTGAGGCTACAGTCTATTTCTTCAGACAACATCTGCATTGTTGCTTCTTTAAAAAACCCGCTATCAAACAAGCGGTCCGTTCATTGGTCAGATGTAATCAATCTTCGGTGGGCGTTGCCACCCAAAGACGCTTTGATGACCAAGGAGTTGATGTATGCACTTAAGAAAATGGACTACCCAGACATTTCACCCGTCATTGAGTCGATGTCAGCAGTCACCATGAAAGGGCTGATTCAATTTGATGACAACTTACTTGGAATCATGCGCGAGCATCAAGCAAAAGAAGAAGCTCGCGCAAAGAGTTTGGTGATATTGCCAATTCAACCCAAAATCAAATTACCTGATATCTATCTTGTGACCATGAAGCAAAATTTGATTCCTCATGCAACCCTGCAAGCCCTGCAGGGTGCCATTCAAAGTGAGTGAACATCAATTCAGGGCATGCTTCCCCTGCCTTCTTTGGCGTGAAACTGTTGCGAAGTCTCCCAAGCCACTGTTTGCAAATGCTTCACAACATCCGCAGGCAAACCGGCTGTGTACTTGTTACCAATAGGATTGATTTTGTAAACCGAAGCCAATACTGTACTGGCCGCCAAATAAGTACCGGCCATGTTTGGATGACGTTTGTCAGCGACCAACAGTCCCAACTCTGGACGCTTTGCCAGGGAGTTTGCAAATGAATAGCCGGCAGGCACCACCAAAGCGTTGTTCAGTTTACCTGCCTTGATGTATTCAGCAGCCAACGGCTCTGTCATTTCAGGCTTGTCAGCATAGGCCCACGACATGAAAAGAATAGGCTCAGAACCAAACTTGCGGACGGTGTCGCTGTGCTTTTTGGCAAACTCATAAAAAATTGGTTGTAATTTTGGATGAATTGGACATTGGCTACAGTCCATCATCATGGTGGCGTCAAAGGGTCGATCGAACGTGTTGAACTTGACTTCGTTATCGCCGACGAAAGAATAACTGCCGACTGCATTGGGTTTGAAATGCGCGGCAACATCGTGCCAATTGATACCAGAACCGCTGATGGTGGCTGAAGAGGATCGGTGGCCTTTTTGACCTGCCGCATTCAGCATCTGTGTGACATGGCCATGCATTGAGTTGTTGTAATAAAAGAAGCTATTGCCCACCCAGAGCATGGACTTCACTTCAGTAACTTTGGGAAGTGTTTTTGACTGGCTCACTAAATCTGTTGGACTAAAGCTTGCGCAACCAATCAAAGATGACGCCGCCAACAACATACCGAAAAATTTGGACGAAGAACTGAACTTCATGACTTCCCCTAAAAAAGAGTTCTCAATCTAACGGAAATTCAAAAAACAGTGCATAGGGATATCTCTTGCCACTAGCATCCGCGTGAGGGGCTTTCTAGCCTTCAATCTGTATTTCTCACACATTTTGAAAAAAACCTTGCACTCTTGAAAAGACACATTATTTTTTGCTACAATGCAAGGCTTAGCGAAACGGCACAGACGCTCTTAGTCTTATAGATTCTGAACTTTTGTGTACTTTTTTGCTAGCAACCGAATATTCCTCGATAGCTCAGTCGGTAGAGCGCCGGACTGTTAATCCACATTAAAGCCTTTTCAAGAAATTTGAAGAGGCTTTTTTTCGTTTAAAAACAATAGGTTATGGAAATTTAATGATGTAATGTCTCAATT
>JBEDKQ010000028.1:0-23107 GCA_041172085.1 Pseudomonadota bacterium
TTTGGCGCCATCGTCCAAACCAATCAGTGTCACGCCTTGTGTAGCGCGGCCCAGTTCGCGAATTTCAGAAACACGGGTGCGGACCAACACACCGGTGTCAGTGATGAGCATGATTTCATCATCGGCATGCACCAATGTTGCAGCCACCACTTTGCCATTGCGCTCAGATTGCTGGATGGCAATCATGCCTTTGGTGCCCCGGCCATGGCGTGTGTATTCCGTGATGGATGTGCGTTTGCCGTAACCGTTTTCGGTGGCAGTCAACACGCTTTGTTGTTCATCTTCTGCCACCAACATGGCAATCACGCTTTGTGTGTCGTCCAGCATCATGCCGCGCACACCGCGTGCATTTCGGCCCATGGGTCGCACGTCGTTTTCATCAAAGCGAACCGCCTTACCGCCGTCGCTGAACAGCATCACATCGTGTTTGCCGTCCGTTAAAGCTGCACCAATTAAGAAGTCGCCTTCGTCCAAGTCCACGGCAATGATGCCGGCCTTGCGAGGGTTGCTGAATTCATCCAACGACGTTTTCTTCACGGTGCCCATGGAGGTGCCCATGAACACATAATGATCGGCAGGGAAGCTGCGCATGTCGCCGGTTAAAGGCAAGACCACATTGATCTTTTCGCCTTCTTGCAAGGGAAACATGTTGACGATGGGGCGGCCGCGTGAACCGCGTGAGCCAGCAGGCACTTCCCATACTTTGAGCCAATACAAGCGGCCGCGATTCGAGAAGCACAAGATGTAATCGTGGGTGTTGGCAATGAAGAGTTGGTCGATCCAATCGTCTTCTTTGGTGGCCGTGGCTTGCTTGCCGCGACCGCCGCGTTTTTGGGCGCGGTACTCAGACAAAGGCTGGCTCTTGATGTAGCCGCTGTGGGACAAGGTGACCACCATGTCAGTGGGTGTGATCAAGTCTTCAGTTGCCAAATCTTGGGCATTGTTTTCAATGAAGCTGCGGCGTGCGCCAATTTTGGTTTGGCCAAATTCTTGGCGCAATTCGCCCAGTTCTTCGCCAATGATGGTGGACACGCGTTCGGGCTTGGCCAAGATGTCGAGCAAGTCTTCAATCTCGGACATCACTTCTTTGTACTCAACCACAATCTTGTCTTGCTCCAGGCCGGTCAAGCGTTGCAAACGCATTTGCAAAATTTCTTGGGCTTGCGTGTCGCTCAGGCGGTACAAGCCGTCGCCGCCCATGCCAAATTCTTTTTCCAAACCATCGGGACGGTAGTCGTCAGCATTCACGGCACCACCATCGGCGCGTGTGCGTGTGAGCATCTCGCGCACCAACTTGCTGTCCCAACGGCGTGTCATCAATTCGGCTTTGGCCACAGGCGGTGTGGGCGCATTGCGGATGATGGCAATGAACTCGTCGATGTTGGCCAGAGCAACAGCCAAACCTTCGAGCACATGACCGCGTTCACGCGCTTTGCGCAAAGTGAAGACGGTGCGGCGTGTGACCACTTCACGGCGGTGTTGCAAGAACACACTGATGAGGTCTTTGAGGTTGCACAACTTGGGCTGACCATCAATCAGGGCCACCATGTTGATACCAAAGGTGTCTTGCAACTGCGTCTGTTTGTACAGATTGTTCAACACCACTTCAGGCACTTCACCGCGCTTGAGTTCAATGACCAAACGCATGCCCGATTTGTCGGACTCGTCTTGAATGTGGCTGATGCCTTCGATCTTTTTCTCGTGAACCAATTCGGCCATGCGGGTAGCTCGTCCACCACGATGCATTGGCGCTGGCCTTTGTCAATGTCTTCAAAGTGGCACTTGGCGCGCATCACCACACGGCCGCGGCCTGTGCGGTAGCCTTCTTTCACACCACTGATGCCATAAATAATGCCGGCAGTAGGGAAGTCTGGCGCAGGAATAATTTCCATTAACTCTTCAATGGTGGCAGCCGGGTTGCGCAGCATGTGCAAGCAGGCATCAACCACTTCGTTCAAGTTGTGCGGTGGAATGTTGGTGGCCATGCCTACCGCAATACCGCCAGAGCCGTTGACCAACAAGTTGGGAATGCGGCTTGGCAGCACCAAGGGTTCTTTTTCGGAACCGTCGTAGTTGGGGCCAAAGTCGACGGTTTCTTTGTCAATGTCGGCCAACATTTCGTGCGCAATTTTGGCCAAGCGAATTTCGGTGTATCGCATGGCCGCAGCGTTGTCGCCGTCGACTGAACCAAAGTTGCCTTGACCATCTACCAACATGTGGCGCATGGAGAAATCCTGTGCCATGCGCACGATGGTGTCGTAGACAGATTGGTCACCGTGTGGGTGATATTTACCAATCACGTCACCTACGATACGCGCTGATTTTTTGTAAGCGCGGTTCCAGTCGTTGTTCAGTTCGTGCATGGCGAACAGCACCCGGCGGTGCACCGGCTTAAGGCCGTCGCGGGCATCTGGCAATGCGCGTCCCACAATCACGCTCATGGCGTAGTCGAGGTAACTGCGGCGCATTTCCTCTTCTAGACTGATGGGAAGGGTTTCTTTAGCAAACTGGGTCATGGTCGTTGATTTGCAACACATTCCTCAGATTGATAAGAAGCACCCTACGGGGTTTTCCCCAAATTGGTGAATTGGGCCAGAGCTATGGCACAATGATTTCAACGTTTTGGGTGATGGTCATTCAAATCGTCTCTTTTCTCGCAGGATGTCTGCGGTATTAATCCCCATGAGGAGAACCATGAAAAAATTCAACAAAGTGGCAATGGTGTTGGCTTCAGCTGCGCTTCAGCTGCCTTGGCAAGCGCCGCAGGTGCTCAATCCGTAGACAACTGGCGCAACGGCACAGGCGAATTCGCTTGGAAAAACGGTACAGGCGAGTACTGCTGGCGCGATGCTACTTGGACACCTGCTACAGCCGCTGCTGGTTGCGATGGTGCCATTGTTGCGCCTAAAGCTGCACCAGCTCCCGCGCCCGCGCCCGCGCCAGCCCCCGCTCCAGCGCCTGCTGCTGCGCCAGCACCTAGAGCTGCTGCCCCAGCACCAGCCCCCGCTCCAGCACCAGCTGCTGCCACCAAAGTGACTTACGCTGCCGACACCTTCTTTGACTTTGACAAATCAGTGTTGAAAGCTGACGGCAAAGCCAAATTGGACGACTTGGCTGGCAAAGTCAAAGCGATCAACTTGGAAGTGATCATCGCTGTGGGCCACACTGACTCTGTTGGTGCTGACGCTTACAACCAAAAGTTGTCTGTCAAGCGTGCTGACGCTGTCAAAGCTTACTTGGTCACCAAAGGCATTGAGAAAAACCGCGTTTACACAGAAGGCAAGGGCGAGAAGCAACCCGTTGCTGACAACAAAACCGATGCTGGCCGTTCTAAAAACCGCCGCGTAGAGATCGAAGTAGTGGGTACACGCCCTAACTGATGAACCGCCGGTTTATCTCGGTCAGGTTTTTCTTGATCTGCTAAAAGCCTCCCTCGGGAGGCTTTTTTACTTTGGGCGACAATCTAGGCTATGACCGCAAACACATCCTCCAGTTTTTCAAGCGCCAATGTAGACCCCGCAGAGTTGGCCAAGTTCTCTGAACTTGCCCATCGTTGGTGGGACACAGAAAGCGAATTTCGGCCTTTGCACCAAATCAATCCTTTGCGATTGAATTGGATTCAAAACTTGGTGCCCCTACAAGGCAAGAAGGTGGTGGACATTGGCTGTGGTGGCGGTATTTTGTCGGATGCCATGGCACGGCAAGGCGCACACGTCTTGGGCATCGACTTGGCGGTCAAGTCATTGAAAGTGGCCCAATTGCATGCCTTAGAAGCAGGCACACAAAATGTTCAGTACAGAGAAATCAGTGCTGAGGATTTGGCTGCAGAGCAAGCAGGGCAGTTTGATGTGGTCACCTGCATGGAAATGCTGGAGCATGTGCCAGATCCAGCCTCCGTGGTTCAAGCATGTGCCTCATTGGTCAAACCAGGTGGGTGGGTGTTTTTCTCCACCCTCAATCGCAATCCCAAGTCATTTCTGTTTGCCATCGTCGGTGCAGAATATGTGCTCAACCTGTTGCCCAAGGGCACCCATGAGTATGCACGGATGATCAAACCCAGCGAACTGTCCGACTGGGTTCGCGCGTATGGCTTAGATGTATTGCACATGAAGGGCATGGCTTACAACCCCTTCACAAAACACTATTCTTTGGGTTCAGACACCGATGTGAACTATTTGATGGCCACACAAAAGCCAATCGATAAAACAGTGTGAGAAAAAAGCCATCATGAAGTTCGAAAATGTCCAAGCTGTTCTCTTTGACCTGGACGGCACGCTCATCGACAGTGCGCCCGACTTGGGTGCCGCTGCC
This sequence comes from Pseudomonadota bacterium, assembly GCA_041172085.1. Taxonomy (GTDB): domain Bacteria; phylum Pseudomonadota; class Gammaproteobacteria; order Burkholderiales; family Burkholderiaceae_C; genus Limnohabitans_A. The sequence continues at coordinate 4,312 of JBEDKQ010000028.1, forward strand.
GACAAAATGCGCATCGATCGAGGCATGAGCTCATTGCCTTTGTCTCACTACAGACCGATGGCGGGTGCAGGGGCTCGAGGCATGATTGGTTTGGCTTTTGGCTTCACGCCCGAGCATCCAGATTACGAAGCCATGAAGGAAGAGTTCTTTCAAAACTACGAAGCCTGCATGACGCAACGCACGTTTGCTTTTGAAGGTGTGGCCGCGCTCATTGAAGCCTTGGTGGCAAAGCAAATTCCATGGGGTGTTGTGACCAACAAATCCAAGCGCTTCACAGAGCCATTGACGCAAGGCATGCCCCTGTTTTCAAGCGCAGCCGTTGTGATCAGTGGCGATACGACACCCCACGCCAAACCGCACCCAGCGCCTTTGCTAGAGGCGGCCAAGCGCTTGAACATCGATCCTGCACGTTGTGTGTATGTGGGCGATGATGAGCGCGATATCGTGGCGGGTCATGCTGCTGCCATGACCACAGTTGCTGCTACGTATGGCTATTTGGGCAGCAAGACAGATATTCGAAGTTGGCAAGCCCACGCGCAGATTGATGCACCACTGCAATTGTTGAATTTGCTGGCCGTTTGATCTGTTTTTAGTCAACAAGCTTGCGCGCCCTTTAACCAACATGACGGTTGCTCAGATTCAAGCCATTCGCAATCGCCTTCGGCGCTTGGGGGCCAGGCCAGCGCATGAACAGCGCATCTTGCGGTTGTGGGCTCAGGCAAAGCCGCAAGACAGTGGACGTCGTCCTTTAGAAAGCTTCATGCCAACCGCGCTGCGCGATGATCTGGCGCAATTGAGCGCAGACTTAGGCAGCTTGCTGAACCTCCAATCGGAACACCCTGCCGAAGATGGTTCCGTCAGGTGGCTGTTGGCATTGCAAGACGGTCAAACAGTGGAGACCGTTGGCTTGCCGCGAGATGGTTTGTGTGTGTCGTCCCAAGTTGGTTGCGCAGTCGGTTGTGTGTTTTGCATGACAGGTCGTGATGGCCTGATTCGGCAAGTCGGTAGCGCAGAAATTGTGGCCCAAGTTGCCTTTGCGCGATTGCATCGGCCGGTGAAAAAAGTGGTCTTCATGGGCATGGGCGAGCCCGCCCATAACTTGGACAACGTGATGGAAGCCATCGAGTTGCTGGGCACAGTGGGCAACATTGCACACAAGTCATTGGTTTTCTCAACCGTGGGCGATCACCGTGCCTTCGAGCGTTTGCCCACCGGTCTGGTCAAACCAGCACTGGCAGTGTCCTTGCACACCACGCGCGCTGACTTGCGTGCCCAGCTGTTGCCCCGGGCACCCAAGATGTCGCCAGAAGAGTTGGTTGATGCTGCCGAGGTCTACGCGCGTCAAACCGGCTATCCCATTCAATACCAATGGACCTTGCTTGAGGGCGTAAACGACTCTGAGGAAGAGGTGGAAGGCATCGTGCGCTTGCTTAAAGGCAAGTACGCCTTGATGAACATGATTCCCTACAACGCCGTTGACGATTTGCCGTTTAAGCGCCCCACTTGGGAACGCGCTGCAGAAATTGCGCGCACCCTGCACAAGCGCGGCATCTTGACCAAGCTCAGAAATTCAGCAGGTCAAGATGTGGAAGGTGGCTGTGGGCAGCTTCGCGCAAGGGCCCTCAAATCAAACACCCATGGCATTATTGCAAGCGAGCAACAGGCCCCGCTTCATTTTGTCAAAGCAAAGCCTGCAACCGTTTTGTAGTTGTCTGAAATTTGACGCAACTCGTCTTGCGTGATGAGGTCGTCGATGTGCCTGAAAGGCTTGCCACCACTCAGTTCATGTGCTTTCATGATGATGAAGTCGGGTGGCACATTGCGATTGGTTTCAACCACTTTGGCAGTGGGTGCCAAACGCAAACTTTCATAAGCCTTGAGTGCCTCTTGAGGGTCTGCGTGTTGGCTCAATTGTTCTGCCAATGTTCTGGCATCGATCAAAGCCTGAGAAGAACCATTAGAGCCGCGCGGATACATGGGGTGTGCCGCATCGCCCATCAAAGTCACTCTGCCTTGTGTCCAAAATGGCAAGGCGTCTTTGTCCACCATGGGGTACTCAAAGACTTTTTCTGATTTCAGAATTAGCTCGGGTACATTCAAAAAATCAAAGTGCCAGTCTTTGTAGATGTCGGCGCACACGGCTGGATCGCCAGGGCGGTTCCAGTCATTCATCACGGCATTGGGTTTTTGCAGTTCAGCCACCCAATTGATGAGTTGATTGCCTTTGCCATCGACGTTGTCAATGATGGGATAGATCACCATTTTGCCAACCTCGACCGTGCCAATTCGCAAATAACTTTTGCCCGTCAGAATGGGCGGGTGAACGGTGACACCGCGCCAGGTGTTGATGCCCGCAAAGCACAGCTGATCTTGCGGATGCATTTGTTTTCGTATGACTGAATTGACGCCATCACATGCCACAGCAATTTGTGCTGTGTGCAGTTCTTTGCTTTGCGTATGCGTGTTCAGAAACTCGAGATGCACACCGTGCGGGTCTTGTGTGAATCCGGCGCACCGCATGCCAGTGTGCACCTTGTGAGCACCCAAACGGCTGACCGCTGCATCAAACAGAATTTTATGTAACTTGCCGCGGTGAATGCCAATTTCGGGCAAGCTGTAACCCGCATGACGACCGCGTGCTTCTTTGTAAACATACTGCCCATGCTGCGTGTAGAAAACACTCTCAAGATTTTCGATGCCAGCTGCTTCTAAAGCCGCTTGAACACCCAGGGCCGCGAGCTCGCGCATGCCGTGTGGCAACAAGGTGATGCCCACCCCAATTTCTTTGACCTCAGGCACGCTTTCAAAAACATCACAGTCGATGCCTCGTTGGTGCAAGCCCAAAGCAAAGCTCAAGCCCGCAATGCCACCGCCCACAATTGCGATGTTCATGCTCATTCCCCTTTGATGTTTTGGGCTTTGATGAGATCGGCCCAACGTGTCGCGTCGCGTTCGACCAACTTGCCAAACTCTTCAGGTGTACTGCTGCTAGGGTCCATGCCTTGGGGTTGAAAGGCCTTTTGAATTTCTTCACTGGCCAAGATGCTTTTGATTTCTTTGTTCAGTGCTTGGACAATTTCGGGGGGCGTATTTTTAGGTGCAAAAATACCGTACCACATGTCTACATTGACCTTGCCAGCCTTGGCCTCAGTGAGGGTGGGCACACTGGGCAACAGCGGGTGACGCTGATCACTGCCTATGCCAAGGGCCACCAATTTACCCGCCTTGATTTGAGGCAAAGCCACGTGGATGGGCAAGAACATGGCATCGACCTGGCCACCCAATAAATCAGAGACTGCGGGTGCTGTGCCGCGGTAAGGAATGTGCGTTAGAAAAACGCCAGCCGTATTTTTAAACAGCTCCATGGACAGGTGATGGGGGGTGCCAACACCCGGTGAAGCGTAATTGAAACGACCCGGGTTGGCCTTGGCTGCTGCCACCAGGTCGGCAGCCGTTTTGAAATTCGTCTTTGGATGCGTCACCAACAGCAATTGGCCCCAACTGGTCAAAATCACTGGGGCAAGGTCTTTGACGGGGTCGAAGCTGAGCCCGGCATAAAGACTTCGGTTCATGACCAAGGTGTTGACGCTGACCAATAAAGTTTGTCCATCGGGCGCAGCACGCACCACAGCTTCTGTGCCAATGTTGCCGGAAGCGCCCACTCTGTTTTCGACGACAACAGGTTTGCCAAGTCGTTGGGCCAGTCGAGGTCCAACGGTGCGTGCAATGAGGTCAATGCCCGTGCCGGGTGTGAACGGCACAATCAATTTGATGGGCGCTTGGGTTTGAGTCAGAGCACTGGCGGGCGTGCTTTGTGCAAAGGCATTGGTACTGGCCAGGACGCATGCCAGCAAGCCCCAGGTGAGTTGGCGATTCAGAGCGCGACGGTTCATGGCTTGTTTACTTTGATTTAGGAAAAATACCACTCGACAAGGCTGTGCCAAAGACAACAACCATGCCTAACAATATCATGCCCCATGTGACGGACTCGTTCAAAAAAGTCACAGCATAAATCAGGGCGAAAACAGGGATTAAGAAGGTCACCGTCAGCGCTTTGGCAGGGCCAGCAAGGTTGACAATTCGAAAGTAAAGGATGTAGGCAATGCCCGTGCATGCCACACCCAGAATGAAGAGGGATACCCAAGCTTTAGGGCTGGGCATCACGTCTGGCAAGGCCCAAAATGCAGGCAAAGTCAGCGCCAAAGTGGCGCCCATTTGGCTGCCAGTGGCCGATACCAACGGCGGTAAATTTGACATGTACTTTTTGGTGAAGCTGCCAGAAACGGCATAGCAAAGGGTGGCCAGCAAGCATGCTGCAATGGCTGTGTATTGTCCCCAAGGACTGATGTCTGGATTGGTAGCGCTGTGATAACTCGTTTGGTTGTTGGCCAACAAGGCAACACCCATGAACCCAATGACCAGACCCGCAATGCGCCACCGGTTTAACCGATCGCCAAGCCAGATCCAAGCAACCACAGCGGCAAACAAGGGAACTGCTGCATTCAAAATAGCAGACAGTCCTGTTGAAATGTGCAAGATGGCATAGGCAAAAAGTGCGAAGGGCAGTGCAGAGTTGAAGGCGCCGAAGCCGAGGACCAGTTTCCAGTTCTCTTTGAAAACTTGCCAATGACCTTTACGCAACAGCAAAGGCCCCAAAAACAAGGTGGCCACAAACACACGTCCCCAAGCAGTTAGCAAGGGTCCAAATTCGAAGGCGCCCATGCGCATGAACAAAAATGAAGAGCCCCACAAAGCGGCAAGTATCAAGTAATCAACTCGCCAATCAGACGAGTTGGTCTGCGTTGAATTCATCCGTTCGCAGCGCTCAATGTGGCAGGGTTGATTGCATTTTCAAGCAACAGCAAAGCCTGTTTGCGCCACACACCACCCGCATAACCCGTGAGTTGACCTTGGCCGCCTAACACCCGGTGACATGGAATCAAGATGCTGATGGGGTTGCGACCTATGGCAGTACCTACTGCTCTAACCGCATTGGGCTTGCCAATGGCGGCTGCCAATTGTCCATAAGTGCAAGTGGCGCCTTGGGGAATGCTTAGCAGTGCTTGCCACACGGCTTGTTGAAAAGCGGTGCCGCCACTCAGGTCAAGCGGAATGTCCTTGAGCCAATGACGTGCAGATTGTTTGGCAGCTAATTTTGAATGCCAGTACGCATTGAGCAGGGTCTCGGCTTTGACCAAATTGGCATGCTTCTCGTTTGGTTGCCATTGGCTGGTGTTGGGGTGATGTTTTTGACCTTCGAACCACGCCCCATTGAGGCCCGAAGGACTGGTGGCAAGCGTGATCTGGCCCCATGGGCTTTGGATGTGTTTGAAGCAAGTTTGTGGGTGAAATTGCATTAGGCAATCCTATCCGATTTCAGGTGGATCCACCTACAATAGACGCTTGTTAGCGTTCCCTTTTGAGGTCTACTTTATGCAAGTCACGGCATCGATTTTCAAGGCTTACGACATTCGCGGAACTTTCCCCCGTACCTTGGATGAAAGCCTGGCAGAAGGCTTGGGCCGTGCTTTTGGCACCTTGGCATTGAGAGAGGGGCGCCAAACGGTGGCAGTAGGTCGCGATGGCCGCCTCAGTGGTCCTGCACTGTCAGGCGCCCTCATGCGCGGTTTGGTGTCTGTTGGGATTCAAGTCATTGACGTAGGCTTGACCACCACGCCACAACTTTATTTTGCAGCGCACACCCTTTGTGACAGCGGCATACAAGTGACGGGCAGCCACAATCCGAAAGATGACAATGGTTTCAAGATGGTGCTAGGCGGACGCGCCATTTATGGCGATGAGATTCAAACCTTGCGGCAAATGATCGAAGCCGAGTCTTGGACCTTGGCGAGCCAGGGCAGTGTCCAATCCCACGACATCATGCCTGCTTACACTCAAAGAATTGTCAGCGGCATTCAACTCAGCCGGCCCCTGAAAATTGTGGTCGATTCTGGCAACGGCATTGCAGGCGCCAGTGCGCCGGGCATCTTTCGCGCACTGGGTTGCGAAGTGATTGAATTGTTCAGCGAGGTAGATGGCAATTTCCCCAATCACCACCCAGACCCCAGCAAACCCGAAAATTTAAAAGACCTCATTGCCGCATTGCAAAGCACAGGCGCCGAATTGGGATTGGCCTTTGATGGCGATGGCGATCGATTGGGCATCGTCACACAAGACGGCGAAACCATTTACCCCGATCGCCAAATGCAATTGTTCGCGCAAGATGTGCTGAGCCGCGTACCGAATGGCACCATTTTGTTCGATGTGAAGTGCTCGCAACGTTTGGCGCCAGTCATCCGTGAAGCGGGCGGCCAAGCCCTGATGTACAAAACTGGCCACTCATTGATCAAGGCCAAGATGAAAGAAATTGAAGCCGCTGGCGGGCAAGCACCTTTGGGCGGTGAAATGAGTGGGCATATTTTCTTCAAAGAGCGCTGGTATGGCTTTGACGATGGCACCTATGCAGGTTGTCGCTTGCTCGAAATTGTCAGTCGCAGCCCCGATGCCAATGTCGTCCTCAAATCTTTGCCCACCAGCTTCAGCACGCCTGAGTTGAATGTGGCTTGCCAAGAAGGCGAGCCTCATCAACTCACGGCGCAATTGTTAAGGGTGGCCTCTCAGCACTTTACTGCGCCCGCCGAAATTTCTAGCATCGATGGTCTGCGCGTCGATTGGCCCGACGGCTTTGGTCTTATTCGTGCGTCCAACACCACGCCTGTACTGGTCTTGAGATTTGAAGGCCATACCCAAGCTGCGCTAGACCGAATTGAGCACGCCATGTTGGCCGTGCTTCGCACCGTCAAGCCCAATGCCAGTTTGCAAAGTGCTGCGCACTAAGCGGTCAGTGGTTGATCGCCCAAAGAAGCTGTGAAAACTGCCTTGTCACTTTGGGTCTATAGCACTCTGATGCATTGGGCCAAGCCATTGCTGCGCCGCAAGTTGCAACGCAGAGCCAAGGCCGAACCGCTTTATGGCCAATGTGTGGAAGAGCGCTTTGGTCACTACACCTCGGCTTCTCGTGGCCAGTGGGTTTGGGTGCATGCTGTTTCTTTAGGTGAAACGCGAACAGCTGCTATTTTGATCAAAGGTTTGCGTTCGCAATTTCCAGGCATCAAATTGCTATTAACCCATGGCACCGCCACCGGCCGGGAAGAAGGCCAAAAGTTGTTGCAAGCAGGCGATGTTCAAGTGTGGCAGCCGTGGGACTCACCCGATGTTGTGACAAGATTCTTTGAGGCCTTTCAGCCGAGCGTTGGGTTGGTATTGGAAACCGAAGTTTGGCCCAATTGGGTGCGCTGTGCACAGCAGTTCAAGATGCCCTTGGTGTTGGTCAATGCGCGTTTAAGTCAGAAGTCGCTGCGTCAAGCGTTGCGTTGGCCGTCGTTGATGCAACCTGCGTATGCTGGTTTGCGTGCTGTGTTGGCGCAAACAAAAGACGATGCAGACAGGCTTCAGACATTGGGTGCTCGCATTGAGGCTATTACAGGCAATTTGAAATTTGATGCCACACCCGATGCAGCGCAGGTGAATTTGGGTCAAGCGTGGCGCGAACACTTGGCCAGACCCGTGCTGATGCTTGCCAGTTCGCGTGAGGGTGAAGAGCTTTCCTGGTTGTCTGCATGGCAAAGCTATTTAAAGGCAGCCCCTTCCTGCTCTGTTCAGTGGTTGATCGTGCCCCGTCATCCGCAGAGGGTGAACGAAGTAGAGCAACTGTTGGTGTCACAAGGCTTTGAAGTGTCCAGGCGGTCTTCATGGCGCTTGCAATCGGACATCTTGACGTCTGCCCCCTCCGACAAACCGGTTATTTTGTTGGGTGACAGCTTGGGTGAAATGGCCTTGTACTACAGCCTCGCCGACGTGGCTTTGCTGGGGGGCAGTTTTGAGCCTTTGGGAGGGCAGAATTTGATCGAGGCTGCAGCCTGCGCTTGCCCGATTGTGATGGGACCACACACCTTTAATTTTGCGGAGGCTTCTCAGTCCGCACTGGCTGCAGGCGCAGCCATGCGAACAGAGAACATGGCATTGGCTTTAGAGAGGGCAGTGGCTTTGGCGCAAGATGCACAGCTACTAAAGACGCAGTCAGACAACGCCAAGAAGTTTGCCAGTGCGCACGGCGGCGCAACCCGGCGCACCACCGAGGCGGTGCGCGAATGGATTACGGATTCAACAGTGCGTTGATGGCTGCCAAATCGGCCTCGGTCAAAGAACCTACGGCTTGACGCAATTTCAGCTGACCTAACAAGACGTCATAGCGTGCTTTGGCCAAATCACGTTTGGTTTGAAACAATTGGCTTTGGCTGTTAAGCACATCGATGTTGATGCGAACACCCACTTGATAACCTAACTTGTTGGCATCCAAAGCGCTTTGGCTTGAAGCCTCGGCCGCTTGCAAAGCATTGACTTGTCCCAAGCCTGACTGCAAACCGAAGAATGCAGATCGAGTAGCCTGTGCCACAGCACGCTCAGCGGCTTCCAAATCGGACCTGGCTTTGTCTTCCAAGGCGATGGCTTCCTTGATGCGATTTTGTGTGGCAAAGCCTGCGAACAAGGGCATGTTGAAAGACAAAGTCATGCTGGTGGCGTTTGTATCTACTTGAGACGAGTTAATGCCCTTGCCGTTTTTGTAACGGGTGGGTGTATAGCCTGCAACCAAATCCAGCGTTGGTTTATGGCCAGCCTCAGCCTTGGTCGTTTCGAGTTTGGCGATGTCCAGTGCGGCGCGACTTTGAAGCACACTGGGGTTGAGCTCAGACGACTGTTGAACCCACTGATCCAGACTTTGACTTTCAGGTCCTGACAGCTTGGCTTTGCTGGAAAGCGACTTAGGTTCAATGTTGTTCAAACCGACCAATTGATTCAAGGCCAACCGTTTGATGCGCAGATCATTGTCGGCTGCAATTTCTTGCGCCAAGACCAAGTCATAACGTGCCTGGGCTTCACGCGTGTCTGTGATGGTGGAGGTGCCCACTTCAAAGTTGCGTTTGGCTGCAGCGAGTTGTTCAGCCACAGCTGTTTTTTGTGCCTTGACAAAGTCAAGGCTTTCGCGCGAAACCAAAACATCAAAGTAAGCTTGACTGAGCCGTACCATCAAATCTTGCTCAGCAGCTTTGAGCTGAATGCTGGCCAAAGCCAGTTGTCGCATGCCTTGTTGATAGCTAGCAGCGTTGGCGGGGCGGTACAGGGGTTGTGATGCGCTCAACGTGGCAGCTTTGCTTTGTGAAGCGACAGATTGATTTGCCGCAAGCAGTTCGACATCGGTTTTGTTGACGTTGGCAGACAAACCAACGGTGGGCATTAACAAGGCTTTGGCCTGTTCGCCCTTGGCCAAGTTGGCCGTGTATTGAGACTGTGCCGCTTTGTAACTTGCATCGTAACTGCGTGCTGTTTCAAACAAGGACATCAAGCTTTGTGCTTGGACAGATCCGGCGAAAGCAGCAGAGATGGCCAACGTGATGGGGAGAAAGCGCAAATTCATTGAAGTCTTTCGTGGCAAAAGCCAGAGTTAGATGGAAATTGAAAACTGTAAATCTCAATAGACAGGAACACTTGCGTCCACTTGGCTAGACCAAGCATGGATGCCGCCACTGATATTGGTGATATTGGCAAAACCTTGGTTTTCCATGAAGGCCGCCACTTGCATGCTTCGGCCGCCGTGGTGGCACAAGCAAGCAATGGGACGGCTCTTGTCCAATTCAGGTAAACGTGCAGGCACAGTTTGCATGGGCATGATCATGACTTCGCAACCCTCCGGTGCAATGCTGGCCAACTGACATTCCCATGTTTCGCGAACGTCCAAAATCAAAGGCTGGCCATGCGCCGAGGCTTGAAGTAGCCATTCATTGAATTGAGCGGGGCTGATATGTTGCATGTTAATAGCGTCTTGAGGGGGAGGCGAACGTTTGTCTAAGAGGTACTTAAAACGAAAAACGGTTGTGCTCTGGGAAGCCTTGTAAACGTGGGGCCAGCGTATCCCAAGGCTCGGAGGTTTGCCATTGTTGATCGCCCGTGCGGGTGATGACGCTGGCGCGCATGACAGGGTCTTCACCCACCACGGCCAACAAGCGGCCACCCGTTTTTAGTTGATTCAGCAAGACTTGGGGTACCTCGGGCACAGAACCACTTAAAAAGATCACATCGAATGGGCCATCTGCGGCTGCGCCTTGGCTGCCATCGGCTTGGCGAACTTCCACATTGGTGATACCAGCAGTCTGCAGATTGGCACGTGCTTGTTGAGCCAAGCCTGCATCAATTTCCAAACTGAGCACGCTCGATGCCTGGCTGGCAACCAAAGCGGCCATGTAACCAGAGCCTGTGCCAATTTCTAAAACTTTGTCGGTGGGTTGAATGGCAGCGTCTTGCAAAAAACGGGCTTCAACGCGAGGCGCCAACATGACTTGACCCGCTGTGCCATGGGCTTGCAAAGGAACTTCCATGTCTACAAACGCCAACGCTTTGTGTGCCAGGGGCACAAAGTTTTCACGTTTGACCACTGACAACAACGTCAAGACCTGTCCGTCTAAGACGTCCCAAGGACGAATTTGCTGTTCGATCATGTTGAAACGGGCGAGGTCGTTGTTCATTTTTTACTCCAGGGGGTATCTAATTCTAACCAATGTCATTTTAGCTTCTTGCAAGGGCTAAGGCATTGTTTTTTGCTTGCCTGACCAAAGCCGCTTTAAAAATTCACTCAAATCGTCCATGTAGCAATAAACCACGGGCACCACCACCAAGGTGAGAACGGAGGATGTGATCACCCCGCCAATGACGGCTTGTCCCATGGGCGCGCGTTGCTCTGAGCCCTCAGTGATGGCAAATGCAAGGGGAATCATGCCGAAAATCATGGCCAAAGTTGTCATCAAAATAGGGCGCAACCTCACTTTGGCGGCCATCAGCAGGGCATCTGTGCGGTTAAGACCCGGGACAGGCTCACCGCTGTCGGAGACGCCTCCTTCTCGCGCCCTGATTGCAAAATCGACCAACAAAATGGCGTTTTTGGTGACCAAGCCCATTAGCATCACCACCCCAATCACAGAGAACATGGAAAGTGCTGAGCGAAAAGCCATGAGCGCCAAGACGACCCCAATCAGGGTTAGGGGCAGGGCCGTCATCAAAGCCAAAGGCTGCAAGAAGCTTTTGAATTGACTGGCCAAAATCATGTAAATGAAAATGATGGCCATGATGAGGGCTGTGGAGGCGTACTGGAACGACTCGTTCATGCTCTTGGTGGAGCCCCCAAATTGGTAACGATAGCCTGGCGGCCAAGCGACTGAATCCAAAATTTTGCGAATGTCTGCTGAAATTTCGCCGGCAGACCGACTGGACGCGTTGGCGTTGATGGACACCTCACGCATTAAATCTCGACGGTTGATTTGGTTGGAGCCTGTGGTTTCTTGCACCTTTGCAATCTGGCCAAGTCTGACAATGCGCGACTGACCATCAGGGCTTGCAACATTGAAAGGTAAACGCTCTAGGTCTTGCGGGCTGTTGCGATATTCGGGTGCAAGGCGCACGTTGACATCGTAGGTTTGGTCGTCGGGTGCGCGCCAGTTGCCAACAGTTTGACCGGCAATCAAAGTTCGCAGGCCATTGGACAAATTGGCGGCGCCCCAACCTAGGTCTGACGCAGATTCGCGCATGACTTGAATGGCAATGGAGGGCTTGTTGGCTTTGACGCTGCTGTCCAAATCGACCAAGCCTGGAATGGCCCGAAATTGATCCATGAGCTTGAGCGTCAGTCTTTCAAGCTCCCGTTGATCTGGCCCTTGCAGCGAAAATTCAATTTGCTTGTTGCCGCCCACAGAGTCTAGCGTGCCCACATGCGTTACGGTGATGCCGGCCACCTGCGTTAGTCTTTGTCGAAGCAACTTGGCAATGTCTTCCACACTGCGCTGTCTCAACTTGCGGTCGACCAGTCGGATGTAAATGCTGGCGTTGTTCTTACCTTGTGCATTGGGTGTGTTCATGCCGGTGAGGGTGTACTGAACTTCAGGAAACTCGCGCACGATGGCTTCGACTTGCTTGGCCTTGAGGGCTGTACTTTCAAGGGATGTGCCCACGGGCGTTTGAAAGTTCAAGGTGGTTTCGGAGTAGTCACCTTTGGGCACAAACTCGGTGCCCAACAAAGGAACCATCAACACACTGGCCACAAAAATACCGACCGCCATTGCCAAGGTGCTGCGTTTGTGCACCAAGGCCCACGACAACATGTCTTGGTAACGATCTGCCATGCGATCTGTTTGAATTTCAAACCAATGGGTGACGCGGCCAATGCTGCGGTCATACATACTGGGTGGGCCTTTTGGAGCATCTCCTGTGTGAATGCTCGGGTCATGCCAAACGCTAGACAGCATGGGGTCTAGTGTGAAGCTGACAAACATCGAGATGAGGACGGCTGCCACGATGGTGATGCCAAACTCGTGGAAGAACTTGCCGATGATGCCTTCCATAAAGCCAATCGGCAAAAAAACCGCCACGATGGAAAGCGTCGTGGCCAGCACGGCCAAGCCAATTTCTTGGGTGCCAATGAGGGCTGCGTCATAGGCGTTCTTGCCCATTTGCACGTGCCGCACGATGTTCTCGCGCACCACAATGGCATCGTCAATTAGCAAGCCCACGCACAAGGACAATGCCATCAGGGTGATCATGTTGATGGTGAACCCAAACATGCTCATGAACCAAAACGTGCCAATGAGCGAAATAGGTAAAGTCAGTCCCGTGATGACGGTAGAACGCCAAGAGTTCAAGAACAAAAACACAATGAGCACAGTGAGCACAGCCCCCTCAATCAGGGTTCTGCGCACGTTGTCGACAGCCACTCGAATTTGCCGTGAGCCGTCCGATACAGGTTCAAGTCGAAGTCCTGCTGGCGCTTGTTGACGAAGTTGTTGCAGTGAATTGACCAGTCCATTCACCACCTCGATGGTGTTGGCATCTTGTGATTTTTGAATGGTCAGCAGCAAGGTGCGCTCGCCGTTGTAAAGCGCCATGTTTTCGATCTCTTGCGCACCGTCTTTGACTTGCGCCACTTGGAACAAGCGAATGGGCGTACTGCCTTTGCGCGCCACAATGATGTTGCCAAAGTCTTCGGGACGCTTCACGCGCGATTGAATTTGAATGACACGCTCTTGCGTGATCGATCGCAGCGCACCCACGGGTAAGTCTTGGTTTTCGTTTCGAACTGCGCTGGCAATTTGTTCGGCACTCACACCCAAGGCTTCCATGGCATCGGGTTTTAAGTAAATGTTGATCTCTCTGCGACTGCCGCCAATGATGTTGACTGCACCCACACCGCGCACATTCTCGAGCCGTTTCTTCAGCACCTGCTCTGTGTAATTTGTCAACTCCACCAAGCTGGTTTGAGACACACCATTCTGTGTTTCAGGAATGACAGCCAATGACCAAATGGCTTTGCTGGTAGGGTCAAAACGAATGATGCGCGGCTCTTTGACTTCGTCGCGCAGAATTGCGCGCATGCTAGCGACTTTTTCGCGCACATCGTCTGCTGCTTTGCGACCATCCATGTTGAGTTGAAACTCAATGATGACCACCGATTGGTTTTCGTAACTGCGCGAGGTGAGGGCACTGATGCCCGCAATGGTGTTGACGCTCTCTTCAATTTTTTTGGTGACTTCGCTTTCTACAATCTCAGGCGATGCACCCGGATATTCTGTCAGGACCACCACCACAGGAAAATCAATGTTGGGAAACTGATCCACTTTGAGGCGCTGGAATGCAAACAAGCCCATCACCACAAAGGCGAGCATGAGCATGGTTGCAAAGACTGGATTTTTGAGGCTGACCCGTGTGAACCACATGTTAGTAAACTTTCACAAGCACGGGCTTAGGGTTTGGCGGTGGCTTGTGTGCCAGATGCCGAGGCGCTTTGAATCACCGATGTACCGTCGCGAACAGCGCCTGCGCTGGGCGCTAAAACTTGCGTGCCTTCACTGATTTCTTTCAATGCCATCACGGCTTTGCCTTCGACTTCGCCCTTAAGTCCCAAGGCCACCTTCACGTGGGCGACTTGACCATTTTGAAGGGTTTGGACATAAGGCTCTGTTTTGTCGGCACGGACACTCTCTAGGGGTACCACCACGGCCTCTATTGTCTGAGTGCCCAAATTGCCTTGGACAAAGATGCCATGCCTTAGCATTGGGTGCGAATTTAATCCCAAATACACCAAAACACTGCGGCTACCCGCTTGGGTACTGGGGTTGATGCGAAGCACTTTGGCCGCAACCGCCTCAGTGGTGTTTTCAATGAACAGTTTGGCAGTTTGGCCTGCCTTGACATTGGCCGCATCGGACGAAGTCAAAGTGGCTTCCAATTCAAGTTGTGACAAATCAACGATTTCGACAATGCGTGCTTCGGGTGCGACACGCTCGCCGGGTTGGGCCAAGCGTTGGCTAATGAAGCCTGCCAAGGGTGCCTTGAGTGTGCAATCTTCAACGGCCTTGCTAGCAATGTCTAGCGCAGACAGTGCGGCCTGGTAAGTTGCTTTGGCGCCATTCAAATTGGCGATAGATGTGTCTAAGGCTGTTTTAGAAATGAAGCCTTGATTGACCAAGGCATTGTTGTTGTCAAACTGTCTTTGTGCCACCTCAACTTGCGCACGCGCTGCTTCAGCCTGTTGTTGCGCTTGGCGTTGTTTTGCCAAATATTCTGTGGCGTCAACGCGTGCAATGATTTGACCTGCAACCACAGCATCACCTTCTCGGACTTCCAGGCTGGTCAGTTCGCCTGCAACACGTGCTTTGACCATGGCACTTCGGGTAGCCTTTAGGGTGCCAGAGATGGGCAAGCCTTGTGTCATGTTGCGCTTTTGTGCAATGACCACATCGGACGCTGCCAATTCGATACTGTTGCCAACGCTGGTTTTGGCCAAGGACGTGGCGGCTGTTTGAGATGCGCCGCGTCCCTTGAAATAAACCAAGGCTGCGCCAGCAAGCGCAAGCACCACGACAGCAGTCACAGTATTTTTTGTAAAAAATGTCATAAGATTTTTTCAGCCGACAGGCCACGCACCATGAGGTCGGCATGTTGCGCAATAAAGCTTTCAGTCGGTAAGTTGGGGTTGCCTGCCAAGCAAATGGCTTGTGTGTGTTTTGACATGATGAAGAAGAGCATGGGAGCGATAACCACCATGGCGGTGCTCTCAATGTCAAAATTTTTGAACTCACCACTTTGTTGGCCGCGTTTGAGAACGTCCTTGAGCAATCGCATGGCGGGATCGATCACTTCTTCTTGGTAGAACGCGGCCAAGTCTGGAAAATGATTGCCCTCGCTGATGATCAATTTGGTAATGCCAGACGCTTTGGTGGCGCCGTAGCGTCGCCACCACTCAAGGATCAGGTAGTGCAGCAGTTCTGTGGTGTTGCCTTTGAAATTGGCAACTTCCAGTGCGCCTTCTGTTACCGTTTTGACAACGTTTTCTCGAACCACTGCCTTGAACAATTCTTCCTTGCTGGGGAAGTACAAAAACAAGGTTCCTTTGGACACACCCGCTTTGGCAGCAACTTCTTCAGAGCGCGTGGCCGCAAAACCTTTTTCTACAAAAAGGTCCAAGGCGGCCTCAAGCAATTCACCGGGGCGGTGTTGCTTGCGGCGTTCACGTTTTGGAGGAGAAAGAAGTTCTGACACGTTTAATGACTCATTGGTTAGTAATGTAAAGTCTTGGGCTCAGAGCGTCAAGCCATCGACAATGCGCAACACAAAAAAAAGACCGCCTAAGCGGTCTTTTCAGTTGGAAGTTTGCGCTATCTCAATAGAAAGCTTGCAGACCCGTTTGCGCACGGCCCAATATGAGGGCATGCACGTCGTGTGTACCTTCGTAGGTGTTGACGGTTTCCAAGTTGATCATGTGACGAATGACGTGGTATTCGTCGTGAATGCCATTGCCGCCGTGCATGTCGCGCGCCATGCGGGCCACGTCCAAGGCCTTGCCGCAGCTGTTGCGCTTGATCAGGCTGATCATCTCGGGCACAGATTTGCCGTCGTCCATCAAACGGCCCACGCGCAAGCAGCCCTGCAAGCCCAAAGTGATTTCGGTTTGCATGTCGGCCAATTTCTTTTGAATCAATTGGTTTTGCGCTAAGGGGCGACCAAACTGAACGCGGTCCATGGTGTATTGGCGGGCACGGTGCCAGCAGTCTTCTGCGGCACCCAAAGCGCCCCAGGCAATGCCGTAACGGGCTTTGTTCAAACAGCCGAAGGGGCCTTTCAAACCAGACACGTTGGGCAACATGTTTTCTTCGGGCACAAACACATCGTCCATGACAATTTCGCCGGTGATGCTGGCGCGCAAGCTCATCTTGCCTTCAATCTTGGGGGCGGTGAGGCCCTTCATGCCTTTTTCCAAGATGAAGCCACGAATGGCAGATTGACCATCGCCTTCGCCTTCCAATTTGGCCCAGACCACGAACACATCGGCGATGGGCGCGTTGGTAATCCACATCTTGGCGCCCTTCATGATGAAGCCGCCATCGACGGGTTTGGCGCGGGTGATCATGCTGGCAGGGTCAGAGCCGTGGTTGGGTTCGGTCAGGCCAAAGCAACCCACCCATTCGCCAGTGGCCAATTTGGGCAAGTACTTTTGGCGCTGAGCTTCAGAGCCGTACTCGTTGATGGGGTGCATCACTAAAGAACTTTGCACGCTCATGGCGCTTCTGTAGCCGCTGTCAACGCGTTCCACTTCACGGGCGACCAAGCCGTAGCTGACATAGTTCAAGCCCGCGCAACCGTAGCCATCAATGGTGGAGCCCAAGAAGCCCATGCTGCCGAACTCGTTCATGATTTCACGGTCGAATTTTTCATGTCGAGCCGCCATCAAAACTCGAGTTTGAAGTTTTTCTTGGCAGAAGTTATGAGCCGCATCGACGATGGCTCTTTCGTCTTCGCTCAGTTGCTCGTTCAACAAAAAGGCGTCGTCCCATTGAAAGCTAGGCTTCATGATGTAAATCCATCCAAGATTAAAGATACTTGCATTTTATCGCCATGCGAAATGTTCTATGGGCCTGTCCTATCAAGAACCCTGTCGGACAGGTGACATGTGCTTGCGACAAGCGTGGTCTTTGGTTTTGCAAGCCTGAATATGGGTCAAAATAGCGCCATGCAAATTCCATCACATGCGCAAACCTTGGTCTTAGGCGGCGGTTGCTTCTGGTGCACCGAGGCCGTGTTCGTTCAGGTCAAAGGCGTCTTGGATGTTGAGTCGGGCTATTCCAATGGCCAAGCACTCAATCCAACTTACGAACAAGTCTGCTCTGGCAACACCGGGCACAACGAAGTGGTCAAGTTGGTCTACGACCCCCAAGTCATCAGCACCAGGGTTTTGCTCGAAATCTTTTTTGTCATCCACGACCCCACCACCTTGAACCGTCAAGGCAACGATCGCGGTACGCAATATCGCAGTGGTATTTATTTCACCCAACCTGAGCAAGCCGAAACTGCCAAAGCCATCATTGCAGAAATTGAGGCCGAAGGTATTTTTGACTCGTCGGTGGTCACTGAAGTATTGCCCTTGCAGAATTACAGCGCGGCCGAGGACTATCACCAAGACTTTTTTGAGCGCAATCCAACACAAGGCTATTGCTTGGCTGTGGCTGCGCCCAAAGTTTGGAAGTTTAAGAAAACTTTTTCCGAGTGGGTTCGTACTAAGTGATTTCTCGCGCTAAGTTCAAATGGTTTTGCCAAGCACTGCTTATCAGTGCGGTGATGCTTGCGCCCGTATGGGGGCAAATTCACAAAATCGTTCACGGACCTGCGGTTCTTCACAATCTTTCGAACGATCACCATCACGATCATGCACATGCACATGCACATGATCATGAAGCCGAACATGGCTTGTTCAGCGATCACGAAGAGGGGTCTTTGCTTTGTTTGGCATTGGACCACCTCGCATCTGGCGAAGGCCTGCAAACGCAAGGTACATCGGTTGGTATCCTTGAATTCACGCCTTTGTATTTATCGGTCAAGTCTGAGCCATTATTTTCTGAGCGCCTGCTCGCATTCTCTGCGCGCGCACCGCCTGCTTTCCTTTGAATCTTGTTTAATTTGCTCAAACTTTTGTTTGAGTGGTGATCCATTTTCAAAGGTTTTTATGTCTAAATTTTCTTCCCTGCAGGGCGGCTTGAGGTTGCCTTGCGCATCTGTTTTTTCTTTGGCTACAACAAGCTTGATGGTTTTCAGCAGCGGCTTGTTTGTTCCTACCGCGATGGCACAAGCCATTCAAGAAGTGGTGATCACTGGCAACCCTCTTTCTAAGTCGTCTATCAGCAGTGCTGTTAGCAGTTTGTCTGGACAATCCTTGCTGGAACAAGGTCAAAGCACCTTGGGTGAAACGTTGAACCAGTTGCCTGGTGTGAGCAGTACGTATTTCGGTCCCAATGCCAGTCGTCCCATCATTCGCGGTTTGGATGGCGACCGCATTCGCGTCCTCAACAACAGTGGTGCCAGCATGGATGCATCTTCACTCAGCTATGACCATGCAGTCCCCATGGATGTGCTTAGCACAGAGCGCATCGAAGTACTGCGCGGTCCCTCTGCATTGCAGTATGGCGGAAGCGCTATTGGGGGGGTGGTTAATGTCATAGACAACCGCATTCCACGCCAAAAAATGCAAGGCTTGACTGGTAAAGCCCAATCCCAGTTGGCTTCTGGTAATCGCGAGCGTTCTAACGGCGCTATGTTGGAAGTTGGACAAGGCGATTGGGTGTTTCATGCCGATGCGTTTGATCGTCGCACCAGCGATGTCAAAGTGCCACAAAATTTGGCTTGCAACAAGCCAGGATCGCCTGAG
>JBEDKQ010000029.1:0-21943 GCA_041172085.1 Pseudomonadota bacterium
CGCGATCATCGCCCACGTTGACCACGGTAAAACCACCATGGTTGACCAACTGCTGCGTCAGTCCGGCACATTTGCCGAACACGAAAAAGTGGTCGACACTGTCATGGACAACAATGCCATTGAGCGCGAACGTGGCATTACCATCTTGGCCAAAAACTGTGCCGTCAGCTGGGAAGGCACGCACATCAACATCGTTGATACCCCGGGCCACGCGGACTTTGGTGGTGAAGTGGAGCGCGCTTTGTCCATGGTGGACGGTGTGGTGTTGCTGATTGATGCGCAAGAAGGCCCCATGCCCCAAACACGTTTCGTGACCAAGAAATGGCCTTGGGCCTGAAGCCCATCGTGGTTGTGAACAAGGTGGACAAGCCCGGTGCGAACCCAGACAAAGTTGTGAATCAAGCTTTTGACTTGTTCGACAAGTTGGGCGCCACAGACGAGCAGCTCGACTTCCCCGTGGTGTATGCCTCTGGCATTAACGGTTGGACGTCTTTGGAAGAGGGCGCACCAGGTGAGCAGTGGGGTCCAGACATGTCTGCACTTTTCAACACCGTGTTGAAGCATGTGCCCGCACAAGCTGGCGATCCTGAGGCGCCTTTGCAATTGCAAATTTCTGCACTCGATTTTTCAACTTTTGTGGGCCGCATTGGTGTGGGCCGTATTAGCCAAGGCACCATCAAGCCCATGATGGATGTGTTGGTCATGGAAGGCCCCGATGGTTCCTCCATCAAAGGCCGTATCAACCAAGTGTTGACGTTCCGTGGCTTGGACCGCGTTCAAGTGACCGAAGCCGGCCCTGGCGACATTGTGTTGATCAACGGTATTGCTGACCTGAACATTGGCGTGACAGTGACGGATCCCACCAATCCTGCACCATTGCCCATGCTCAAGATTGACGAGCCTACATTGACCATGAACTTTTGCGTCAACACCAGTCCCTTGGCCGGTCGTGAAGGCAAGTACGTCACCAGCCGACAAATTTGGGACCGCCTGCAAAAAGAATTGCAGCACAACGTGGCTTTGCGCGTGAAGGAAACTGACGAAGAAGGTGTCTTTGACGTGGCAGGTCGCGGTGAATTGCACTTGACCATCTTGTTAGAAAACATGCGCCGTGAAGGCTACGAAATGGCTGTTTCCAAGCCGCGCGTGGTGTTCCGTGACGTTGACGGTGTTCGCCATGAGCCTATCGAGTTGGTCACTGCCGACATCGAAGAAACACACCAAGGTGGCGTAATGCAAGCTTTGGGCGAGCGCAAAGGCGAGTTGGTCAACATGGAACCCGATGGCCGCGGCCGTGTTCGCTTGGAATACCGCATTCCTGCCCGTGGTTTGATTGGCTTTACCAATGAGTTCTTGAACTTAACGCGTGGCTCTGGTTTGATTTCCAACATCTTTGACAGCTACGAGCCGCACAAAGGTGAAATTGGTGGCCGTAAAAACGGCGTCTTGATTTCCATGGACGATGGTGAGATCTTCACTTACGCCTTGGGCAAGTTGGACGACCGTGGTCGCATGTTTGTGAAAGCCAATGACCCTGTGTACGAAGGCATGATTGTGGGTATCCACAGCCGTGACAACGACCTGGTGGTGAATGCCACACGTACCAAACAGCTGACCAACTTCCGTGTTTCTGGCAAAGAAGACGCTATCAAGATCACGCCGCCAATTGACCTCACACTTGAGTATGGTGTCGAGTTCATTGACGATGATGAATTGGTTGAAATCACGCCTAAGAGTGTTCGTTTGCGCAAGCGCTTCTTGAAAGAGCACGAGCGTAAGTTGCGCAAGCGCTTCTTGAAAGAGCACGAGCGTAAGAAAGCTGGCCGCGCGTAATTTGCGTCCGGTTGGTTAAGACTACCAAGCACCCAAAGTGCTCACACTCAAACACGGTCACGCAGTTGCCTTAATGGTGCTCGTGACCGCTTTGTGGTCAATCGCAGGCGTGGTCTCACGCCACTTAGAGAGCGCGCGCGGCTTTGAAATCACTTTTTGGCGCAGTGCTTTCACGGTTCTGGGGTTGATTCTCATCCTGACCATTTGGCAAGGTGCGGGTGTTTGGAAAAGGCTGCCCTGGCGCAGTCCCTATTTTTGGTTGTCGGGCTTGTGCTGGAGCATCATGTTCACAGCTTTCATGATGGCCTTGACGCTGACTGCAGTGGCCAATGTCTTGATCACCATGGCTTGTGGTCCCTTGCTGACAGCACTGGGTTCTTGGATTTTCATATCTCACAGACTGCCACTCAGAACCTGGGTGGCCATTGCAATTGCAGGTGCTGGCATCGCGTTGATGTTTGTCAGCCAGCTGCAGTTGGGTGATCCCAACTTTCTGATGGGTGCCGCTGTGGCGTTGTGTGTTCCGCTTGCAGGCGCTACGCAATGGAATTTGACACAAAAGAGCCAATCATTGGGTCAATCGATCGACTTGGTGCCATCCGTTTTACTGGGTGCAATTTTTTCTTCCTTGATGACATTGCCCTTGGCTTGGCCTCTGCAAACCAGTCTGCATGACATCAGTCTTTTGGCGCTGCTTGGATTTGTTCAACTTGCAATTCCTTGCACCCTCTCTGTCATTTGCGCTAGATCATTAAAGGCCCCTGAAGTTTCTTTGCTGGCTTTGCTAGAGGTGATTTTTGGTATCGCCTTGGCTTGGTGGGGTGCGAATGAAGAACCCCATGTCAGTGTTTTGGTAGGCGGCAGCATGGTCATCGCTGCCTTGTTCGCAAATGAATGGTTTGCATGGAGACAACCCAATGTCTGAATTGAATACAGGTCACTCTGTTGCTGCCGAGTCTGACGTTTTGTACGAAGTCAGTGGCAGAGTTGGGTGCATCACGCTCAATCGTCCTAAAGCATTGAATGCTTTGTCTTTGGACATGGTGAGGCACTTGACCAAGGCATTGCTTGAATTTCAGAGCAATCCACAAGTTTTGGCTGTGTTGATCAAGGGCAACGGCAAAGAGGGTCCCTTTGGTCACTTTTGTGCGGGTGGTGATATTCGGTTTTTTCATCAAGCCGCTTTGGCAGGCGACGACAACTTGTCAGATTTTTTCACTGAAGAATACGCCCTGAATCATTTGATTCACACTTACACCAAGCCTTACATTGCCTTCATGGACGGGGTGGTCATGGGTGGGGGAATGGGCATCAGTCAGGGCGCAAGTGTGCGAATCGTGACCGACAAAACGCAAATGGCCATGCCCGAAACACACATTGGTTTATTTCCTGATGTGGGGGGTGGTTATTTTTTAAGTCGCTGCCCAGGCCGCATTGGTGAGTACTTAGGCCTAACAGGTCAAAAAATCAATGGACCCCAAGCCATTCAAGCTGGCTTGGCTGATGGCTTAATTGAAGTGCAACGCTTGCCGATGCTATGGAAAACCTTGCTCAGTACACCGTTTGAAAGCGGAGAAGCGGTTGAACGTTGGATTCAAAGGCAATTTACGAAATTAGAAGCAGCACCATTTCCCAACAAGTCTGTTATTGACAAATGCTTTGCGCTGTCATCGCCTCTAGACATCAAACTTGCGCTAGTTCAAGAAAACACTGAATGGGCTCAACAAACTTTGGCCAGCTTGAACAAAGCATCGCCTCTGATGGTGCATGTGGTCTTGACTCAAATTCGCAAGGCACGAAACATGGGTTTGGCCGATGATTTGCGCATGGAGCGCGATTTGGTGCATCACTGCTTTCACCTGCGTGAGCGCAGTGAAACAGTAGAAGGCATTCGTGCGTTAGCTGTCGACAAAGACCATCAGCCCAAATGGTCGCATGGACAATTGTCAGAAGTGACCGAAGCTGAATGGTCCTTGTTTTTTGACAGTCCTTGGACGTCAGAGACCCACCCACTTCGTCATCTCAGTTAAAAAGGCGCATTGCCGCAGGCTTAGCGATTGCGGCTTTTCATAGCGCGTTCTACTTCGCGCTTTCCTTCGCGGTCTTTGATCGTGTCGCGCTTGTCGTGTTCAGCCTTGCCTTTGGCCAGAGCCACTTCACATTTGATGAAGCCTGCTTTCCAATGCAAATTGATGGGCACCAAGGTAAATCCTTTTTGCTCAACTTTGCTGGTAAGTCGGTCAATTTCATCGCGCTTTAAAAGCAATTTACGAGTTCGTGCTGCTTCTGGGTTGACGTGAGTTGAGGCTGTTTTCAGCGGATTGATCAAACAACCAATGATGAACATCTCCTTGTTGCGTATGACCACATAGCCGTCGGTGAGTTGGACTTTGCCTTCACGAACTGCTTTAACTTCCCAACCTTCCAACACCATGCCGCACTCGTGCCGTTCTTCAAAAAAGTAGTCGAAGGCTGCTTTTTTGTTTTCGGCAATGAGACCTGATTTACCAGGACCTTTGTTTTTTTTAGGTGGCGTGGCCATGAAAAAGTAGTGAGGAGGGCGTCTGAAACGCTGTCTATGACGCTTGCGTTTGCAGGGAGCGCCTTAGAGAAATTACAATCAAGCTAACAAGTCTTATTGTATGAAGAAACTGATCAAATCTGTTCTGATCTGGTACAGCCCAGAGGAAATGTTTCGACTGGTCACTGATGTGGACCAGTACATGCATTTTTTGCCTTGGTGCAATCACTCCAAAGTATTGCAAACCAGTGGCTTAGAAATGGATGCCGAAGTGGGCATTGGGATGGCGGGCGTCAAACAAGTCTTTGTCACGCACAACACCCATGTTGAAAATCGCAAAGTTCACATGCAGTTGGTCAAAGGACCTTTTTCCAATTTGGACGGCACCTGGTCTTTCGAGCCAGTCGGCGACAACTCTCAACGTGCTTGTAAGGTCACCTTGACTTTGGAGTACGGTTTTTCGAGCGCTACATTGGCCGCAGTGGTCGGGCCTGTGTTTGACAAAATTGCTGCCACCTTGGTTGATGCCTTTGTCAAACGTGCAGAACAAATTTATGGTGCTGAAGCATGATTTGCATTCAATGCTTGTTCAGCCCAGCGCCCCGGCAGATTGTGCAAATCAACTTGTCCTTGCCTGATGGCAGTTTGGTCAAAGATGCACTGGTTCAATTTCAGCTTTCGCCCGAATGGATGGCTTATCAAACCACCACAAAGCAGGGTCTTGACTTGCCTCCAAAGCTGGGTATTTGGGGACGCATGACAGCGCCTCAACAAATATTAAAGGATGGCGATCGACTTGAAATCTACCGATCCCTGTTGGTTGACCCCAAATTGGCCAGAAAACAGCGATTTAAAAGGCAAGGAAAGGGCAGAACTGGCCTTTTTGCCCGTCGTAGGGTGGGTGCCGTCGCTGGCTACTGAAGCCTTCATTTCAGAGCCAAACCCGGCATTGACGAGGGTACAATCCTTTTTTTGGAGCCATCCCTCATGCGCCTGCTCGGTAAAGCCCTCACTTTCGACGATGTGTTGTTGGTGCCCGCCTACTCTCAAGTCCTGCCCAAGGACACGTCTCTCGCGACTCAATTCACACGCAAACTTCGACTGAATCTGCCCTTGGTTTCTGCAGCCATGGACACGGTCACCGAGGCGCGCCTGGCCATTGCCATTGCTCAAGAAGGCGGCATTGGTATCGTTCACAAAAACCTCACGCCGCAAGAGCAAGCGGCACAAGTCGCAAAAGTTAAACGCTATGAATCAGGCGTTTTGCGTGACCCTGTGGTCATAACGCCCGATACCAAAGTACGTCAAGTGATGGCTTTGTCAGAAGAACTGGGTGTATCTGGATTTCCAGTATGCGAAGGCGGCAAAGTGGTGGGCATCGTCACAGGACGCGACATGCGTTTTGAAACGCGCTACGACCAGCCCGTGAGCGAAATTATGACCAAGCGCGAACGCTTGATCACCGTCCCTGAGGGTACGACGCCTGAAGAAGCCAAAGCGCTTTTGAACAAGTACAAGTTAGAGCGCTTGCTAGTGGTCAACGATGCCTTTGAACTCAAAGGCTTGATTACAGTCAAGGACATTACCAAGCAGTTGAATTTTCCATTGGCTGCACGTGATGCAGCAGGTCGCTTGTTGGTTGGCGCTGCAGTTGGGGTTGGCGATGGCACTGAAGCGCGTGTTGAGGCTTTGGTTAAAGCGGGTGTGGACGCTATCGTGGTGGACACAGCACACGGCCACAGTCAAGGCGTGATTGAGCGCGTTCGTTGGGTCAAGAAAAACTATCCGCAAATTGAAGTCATTGGCGGCAACATTGCAACAGGTGCTGCCGCCTTGGCTTTGGTTGAAGCAGGCGCAGATGCTGTCAAAGTGGGCATTGGCCCAGGTTCCATTTGCACGACCCGCATTGTGGCGGGTGTTGGCGTGCCTCAAGTGATGGCCATCGACAACGTGGCCACAGCGCTCAGTGGCACTGGCGTACCTCTAATTGCCGATGGCGGTATTCGATACAGTGGCGACATTGCCAAAGCGATTGCTGCCGGCGCCAGCACTGTCATGATGGGTGGTATGTTTGCTGGCACAGAAGAAGCCCCTGGCGAAGTGATTTTGTACCAAGGTCGCAGTTACAAGAGCTACCGCGGCATGGGCAGTATTGGCGCCATGCAACAGGGCAGTGCAGACCGTTACTTCCAAGAATCCAGCACAGGCAACCCCAACGCCGATAAGCTGGTACCCGAAGGCATTGAAGGTCGCGTCCCTTACAAAGGCTCTGTTGTGGCCATTCTGTTCCAAATGGCAGGTGGCTTGCGCGCCAGCATGGGTTACTGTGGTTGCCCCACCATTGAAGACATGCGCAACAAGGCAGAGTTTGTTGAAATTACATCAGCGGGAATTCGTGAGAGCCACGTACACGATGTGCAAATTACAAAAGAAGCACCGAATTACCGCGCTGACTGATTTCATTTGAATACAGTGCCGATTACTTTTTACTCATTGAGCTTTCATGCAGCATTCCAAAATTCTGATTCTTGACTTTGGTTCACAAGTCACCCAACTCATCGCTCGTCGCGTGCGTGAAGCCCATGTTTTTTGTGAGGTGCATCCTTGCGATGTTTCTAGTGATTGGGTACGCGACTACGCCAAAGACGGCAATCTGAAAGGCATCATTTTGTCTGGCTCGCATGCCAGTGTTTATGAGGTCGACGATCGTGCGCCCGATGCAGTGTTTGAGCTGGGCATTCCAGTTTTGGGTATTTGCTACGGCATGCAAACCATGGCCGAGCAATTGGGTGGCAAGGTAGAAGCTGGTACCACACGAGAGTTTGGTTATGCCGAAGTTCGCGCTCATGGTCATACCGAGTTACTCAAAGGCATTGAAGACTTCGCCACGGCTGAAGGCTACGGCATGCTCAAAGTATGGATGAGCCATGGCGACAAAGTGACTCAGTTGCCTGAAGGCTTCAAAGTGATGGCTTCAACGCCAGCCTGCCCCATTGCAGGCATGGCCGATGAAGCGCGCCGTTTTTACGCAGTGCAATTTCACCCTGAAGTCACGCATACGGTTCAAGGTCAAGCGCTGCTTAATCGATTTGTGCTTGACATTTGTAAAGCCAGTCCAGACTGGATCATGGGCAACTACATTGAAGAAGCTGTCGCCAAAATTCGAGCGCAAGTGGGTGACGAAGAAGTGATCTTGGGCCTTTCGGGGGGCGTTGATTCATCCGTTGCTGCAGCCTTGATCCACCGAGCCATTGGCGATCAACTGACGTGCGTGTTTGTAGATCATGGCTTGTTGCGCTTAAACGAGGGCGACATGGTCATGGAGATGTTTGAGGGCAAATTGAATGCCCGCGTTATCCGCGTCAATGCCAGCGATTTGTTTTTGGGCAAGTTGGCAGGGGTCAGTGAACCAGAACAAAAACGCAAAATCATTGGCGGTTTGTTTGTAGATGTGTTCAAAGACGAAGCAGCCAAATTAAAGGCGGGTACGGGCGGCCACAAAGGTGCTAGCTTCTTAGCTCAGGGCACCATTTACCCGGATGTCATTGAGTCAGGCGGTGCCAAGAGCAAAAAAGCAGTCACGATCAAAAGCCATCACAACGTGGGTGGATTGCCTGAGCAGTTGGGCTTGAAATTGTTGGAGCCCTTGCGTGAATTGTTCAAAGACGAAGTGCGTGAATTGGGTGTCGCCCTTGGCTTGCCGCGCGAAATGGTGTATCGCCATCCCTTCCCTGGCCCAGGCCTGGGTGTACGCATTTTGGGTGAAGTCAAAAAAGAATATGCAGATTTGCTACGCCGCGCAGATGCTATCTTTATTGAAGAACTTCGCAACTTCACCGATGACAAAGGCAAATCTTGGTACGACCTGACCAGCCAAGCCTTCACAGTTTTTTTGCCAGTGAAGAGCGTTGGCGTGATGGGCGATGGCCGCACCTACGATTATGTGGTGGCGCTGCGAGCCGTTCATACATCTGACTTTATGACCGCCGATTGGGCTGAGTTGCCTTACGCTTTGCTGAAGAAAGTTTCGGGTCGCATCATCAACGAAGTTCGCGGCATTAACCGCGTGACTTATGACGTAAGCAGCAAACCACCCGCGACCATTGAGTGGGAATAACTTTTCGAATGCACAATTTGAACGCATTGTTTTTCACGCATTGCACATGAAACTTCTTGTTTTACGAGCACTTGTTTTCGCTGCCATCAGCAGCTTTGTTTGCCTAAGCGTATGGGCGCAAGAGAAATCTCAGTTTGTGCAATCTGAGAAGCATGCCTTTCAAATCACCACCCTGGCAAAGGGGCTTGAAAACCCATGGTCCCTTGCCTTTTTGCCAGACGGTCGAATGTTGATCACGGAAAGGGCGGGGCGCTTGCGTTTGCTAAGTGCTGATTTTAAATTAGACCCCAAACCCATAGGAGGATTGCCAGAGGTGGTCTCTTACGGACAAGGCGGCTTGTTCGATGTGGTTTTGCACCCGCAGTATGCGCAAAATGGTTGGATCTATTGGGCCTATAACGCGCCAGGACCGGGTGGCTGGGGTACTGCCATGGCCCGAGGCAAACTTCAAGGTCAGCGCATGACCGACGTCCAAGTGTTGTTTAGCATGTTGCCCAAAACGCGTTCAGGTCATCATTTCGGCGGACGCATTGTGTTCGATAACGCCGGCTTTGTTTATCTGACATTGGGCGACCGAGGTGACAAGGACCGTGCCCAAAAACTGGACGATCATGCTGGTTCGGTCATACGCTTGCATGATGACGGTCGTGTGCCTGCCAACAACCCCTTTGTCAATAAGGTAGGGGCATTGGCTGAAAAATGGACGCTGGGTAATCGCAACATGCAAGGTGCGGCCTTGCACCCCCAAACGGGCGAACTCTGGACCCACGAGCATGGGCCGCAAGGTGGGGATGAACTCAATGTGATGCGTTCGGGTTTGAATTACGGTTGGCCCGTGATCACCCATGGTGTGAATTATGGTTTAGGTACCAAAATTGGTGAGGGTCAGGCCAAGCCAGGCATGGTGCAAGCATTGCAAGTGTGGGTGCCATCCATCGCGCCATCAGGTATGGCTTTTGTCAGCGGCTCACAGTTTCCCCAATGGCAGGGCAACTTGTTGGTAGGTGCGTTGCGCGGCCAGATGCTGGTTCGATTGACGCTTGATGGTGAGAAAGTTTTGAGCGAAGAACGCCTGTTTCAAGGGCAATCTGGACGCATACGAGATGTGCGCATAGGGCCAGATGGTTTGGTCTATTTGCTGACAGATGAGGCACAAGGCGCATTGCTTAGACTAGAGCCAGCCAAGCCCTGAGCGTTCAACTGCAGGTTAAGGAATGTAACGCGTTCGTAAATTTCAGGATTATCAATAGACTTTTTGATCAAATTGATCTAATCTGCGTCATCTTTTTTGTCACAGCTAGCATGACGCTTTATTCAAGACACAACCGTAGCAAGTTCATGTGGCTTGTAGTGATTGCTTTTTTGCTGAGCTTATGGGGGTGTGCCCAAGCGCCTCAAGTTACTTTGCCATCTTTTGGCGATTCCGGAAACATTGAACCTCATGGCCCAGCGGCAGAATGGCGTGTCATCAATCGTTTGAGTTACGGCCCAACGCCCGCATTGTTGGCGGAGCTCAAAACCAATGGTCAGCCCAAAATATGGGCCCTCAAGCAATTAGAGGCTGCGCGTCAAGCCAGTTCATTACCCGTTCAAGTACCGGCTGATTTGTCCTCTATCAATCTAAGCTTGCCTGAGATTTTTGATGGCGCACGCAAAGAGCGCGAAGCCCGCGCAGCCGTCCCTGCAGGAACTCAAATCAATGAGTTGGTCGCAAACGATCGCCGGTTTAACTTTCAAGATCAAACAGACCCTTTGTTTTTTAATCGCACGCAAGTTAACAAAGCCATTGCTTGGCGCTTTGCCAGTTGTGCAAGCGACGAATTCGAGCAACCCCTGTTAGCCCGAATGACCGAGTTCTGGTTTAACCATTTCAATGTTTACCAACAAAAAGGGACGGTTCGTCCTTTTGTAGGTCATTACGCAATCAACGTAGCCCGAGCGAATGCGCTGGGCAAGTTTGAAGATTTGGTTCTTGCCAGTGCCAAGCATCCTGCCATGCTTTATTACTTAGATCAGTGGCTAAGTGTCACCCCCCAGTCTGCCAGAGTGGGTCAAAATGCGCGAGGTTTGAATGAAAACTATGCACGTGAATTGATGGAGCTTCATACCTTAGGCGTGCACGGAGGCTATACCCAAAACGATGTTCGGGAACTTGCGCGAGTACTCACTGGTTGGACCGTGTCTGCAAGATCACCTGATGGTTTTCAGTTTGTAATGCGTTTGCATGAGTCTGGAAATAAAACCGTCATGGATCAAAACTTTCCCAGTTCAGCACAATCCATTGGCGTTAAAGAAGGTGAACAAGCCATTCGTTTTCTGGCCAATCATCCAGCAACTGCACAACGCGTTTCCAAAAGATTGGCTGAATATTTTGTGGCGGATGAGCCACCGCAGGCCTTGATTACCCTCATGTCAAAAACATTTTTGTCTACTGGCGGCGATATATATGAGGTCATGAAAGTGATGTTGAAACATGAAGCCTTTTGGGACCCAGCTCACAAGCTTTACAGAACACCTTTTGATTTTGCTTGCTCTGGGTTGCGAGTCCTCAATGCAGGACAAGACCGTACGAAGTGGTTGCAATCTTTTGGTTATGCAGCAGTTGCTGGCAACGGCGTTCACAATTGGCTCACGCCTGATGGCTACGCGTTCAATGCCAGCACATGGCTAACACCTGAAGCCCTGACAAGACGCATCGATTTTGCCTTGAGCATTGGCCGCAATGCAACAGAACGTCAGGACGTCTACCCGTATTTAAGCGAGAACAGTCTTCAGGCTGTGATGAAGCAATCTCCCGCGCAACGCATGGGTTTTGTATTGGGCAGTTCAGAACTGGTTTTTAAATGATCTCACTTGAAGTTGCTCGCAGCATGAAAACTCGCCGCCAAGCCATACTCCAAACGCTAAGTGCAGGTGCTTTTGCCCTGCATGGCCTGAACACTTCTGCCACGCCGCAAGAACCCAAGGGCAGGATGGTTTTGGTTTTTCTGCGTGGCGCCTACGATGGGTTGTCGATGTTGGTGCCACATGCAGATCCACGGTACCTGCAAATCAGACCCAACATTGCCATTGCCAGGCCGGATGGCACAGTCAATTCAGCCTTGAGGTTGGATGATCAATTTGGCTTGCACCCCGCCTGTGCTTCGTTGTTACCACTCTGGCAACAAGGCGTCTTGGCAGCCATTCCCTGCGCAGGTTCGCCAGATTCAACGAGGTCTCATTTTGATGCGCAATACCATTGGGAAACCGGTAAGCCAGGCCTCAGTTCGCCCTCAGCGGGTTGGCTCAATGTGGTGTCTGGATTTTTAGGTCATGGCGAAGGGCTTCAGGCAATTGGCGTTGGAGAAAGCAGTCCGCGCATTTTGACTGGCCCTAAAAAAGTTCAACTGGTGGGCAACGGTTTGTTAGCCACACGTCCAGGTACTTTGGCGGAATCAAAAACACGCGAGGCCATGCAGCAGCTTTATGCTGGAGACGAAAAACTGGCCAGTGCCATGCAGGAGGGCGCTACCAATCGCATGTCAACGGCAGCTATGTTGAGGCCTTCCAACATGGGGGCACCACTAGAACAGCAGGCCGCCAATAACGGTGCTGGTTCGCCCCAAGGTCTTGCCCTTGACGCAAAACACATCGGCATGCTGATGCGCAACAATCGCCAATTACAACTAGGTTTTTTGTCATCAGGTGGATGGGATACGCACATCAATCAGGGCAATGTCACGGGGCTGCTAGCCAATAATCTGACCAATTTGTCGAACACCTTGATTCAACTTCGGTCTGCCTTCAATGAACCAAATGATGTAGTGATCGTTGCCAGTGAATTTGGCAGGACGTGCGCAGAAAACGGAACACGAGGTACCGATCACGGACACGGCAATGTCATGTGGCTGATGGGCAATGCAGTACAAGGGGGACAATGGCACGGGCGCTGGGATGGCCTGGCTCAAGACAAGCTCAATGAAGGCAGAGACCTGCCTGTTCACCATGATTTCAGGGGCGTTTTTGCGCGGGCCTTAAACCGCTGTTTGAATGTATCGCAGAACACATTGGCCGAGGTTTTTCCTGGCTACCAATGGGATGCGGCACTGGATGGGCTCTTCAAGTCGTGATTAACAACTTTGTTGTGATGCCGACTTTCAGGCATGAGATAGCCAATTAAGGTTTGCAGGCGAAACTCGCCGCTTGCTCTGGGTCACCCGAATGGTAGCGGGCCACCAGAGGATAGGGACACAAAGGGCGTGAACGATGATTAGGCCAAGTACTGGGAACATCTGGATTGGCACCTCCAAGATTGCCTGGACCTCTAGAGGTGGCAATGATCTGAAGGGGTTCTTTGCCATATTCCACCCAATCGACCAAAGCCACCAAGGCATCAAATTGCTCTGTGGCGGGACCACCTCTGGAGTGTCCCATCCCCGGTACTGGGAAAAACTTTGCAAATTGCTTGGCTTGGCCTTTGTGATGGGCGTCCAAGGATTGGTACCACTTTGCGGTGTCGTCAATGGAGAATATGGGGTCTGATGTTCCGTGAACCACAATGATTTTGCCGCCTCTGCTGCGCAACGTGTCTAACTGTGTGGCATTGGGAGGCGACATCAAAGCTATGCCGCTTTCTTTGAAGACTGCATTCGTTGCAAAAATTTTGGGGGCTTCAAGCTCAATGTCAAATTTAAGTGCGTAGCTTGCCGCTTTCAAGTTGTCAGTGGCCATGCTTAAGTCGGCAGAGGGAGGGGTCGAAAAGATGAAGCCAACCGATACAGGGTTTCGAGCTGTTCGAACTGAGTTTCGGAATTTCCACTCGCCCCAACCAGGATGCGCAATGCCTGGATCAAATGGAAATCCTTCATAAAATAGCTCACCGCTGGCCAATTTGACAGGCGCATAAACTGCAGCAATCACTCTTTTTTGAGCAACGCTTAAACAAGTGCCGTCACGAGCACCTGAACAAGTTGGCACATCTCTTTCGATGTCAAAAGCAGTTCGACAGGCTTGCGTGTCTTGTACCAAACCGTCTGTAACACCATCTAACGCATCGCATCTCGATAAAATGGCATTGGCGATTAAACGCCGTTCTGGCATTGGCAGTGCAGACTCATAATCGGGAAGTCCATTGACAACTTTGGCGGTGGCGACAGAATCCCAACGCTTGACATGCGACAGGTTGGCAACGGATGCTCTTGGCAAATAAATGCCTGGCGCATTGGCCAAAATGCCATCGTACTGATCTGCATACCGAGATGCAGCGACCAAAGCATGGCGACCGCCGTTGGAGGTGCCGCCAATGTATGAGCGGTCTGGTCCTTTACCGTAAGCAGCATGGATCAATGCCTTGGCCATAGGCGTTAGAGAGCCCACAGCTTGATAACCGTAATCTAATCGGGCTTGAGGGTCACGGCCAAAAAGTGGATTTTGAGATGCGTTGTGACCCGCATCAGAACTGATAACGGCAAATCCTTGTTGCAGTCCATTTTTCAGCATGCCGCCGCTGCCGAGTGATGACCCACCGTCGGCAGTTGCCACGAATCCATCGATGCCGCCATTACCTTGGTAGAGGAATCTACCGCTCCAAGCGCGTGGCAACCTCATTTCAAAGGCAAGGGCATAAGTTTGACCATCTACCTGACTGACTCGCTGATTCATTTTTCCAGTGACCAGGCAGTGCTCATCCACAGATTGCCCCGCATTTTTAAGCGTACCTGTCTCAACTAAACGCGCGGTCGTCACTGCGGTGTTGGGGAACGAAAATGCGTTGAGTTGGGTGCAATTCAGGAGCGATGCGCCTTTAGCTGGCGTTAGCTGAGGATTTGCCTCATTCAGTTGCAGTAAGCTGCATCCCGAAAGTCCGAAGATGGCGGATAAAGTCAGTAAGGTGATTGTCTTTATAGACATGCTGTCACTCCGGTTGAATGCCAAGCAGTTTAAAGGTCAATCGATGAGCTAAGGAGAGGGTATTTGCCCTAGTCCTGGGGCCATTTTTAAATGACAGAAGTCGCTATTTTGAACTGGCACTGAGTCAAGTAATTTTCAAAGCAGCGTCATTTCAAGCGAGATTGAGTACAAACTTCATTGAAAATAGCACCACAATCCGTAACACTTTCCGGTAAACCATTCAATGGCAATGTCTAACAACACGGTGAACAAAAAAAATGGCAAACCAAAATAAACCGCAGCCCAAAAACCAACCAACCAAGTTGGACGTGGCTCTTTCAGTTTGTAACCCATCACGGTTTGGGGTTTACGTTTGTCAAAGAAATTTTTCAGCATGCGAATGTGCGATAAGTCCACATTGAAAGAGGAACCGCAATGATAGTGCATTGGGAGGGTCATGAACTTGAAGATTGGGATCGGATTCACGCATCTGCAGCCGGCGCTTTGCAGCAAGATTGGGCTTATGGTTCTTGTTTAAAAATGTTGGGTGTGCCTGTGTTGAGGGCTCGCGTGATGGACCAGGGGGTGCAAATTGCGCAGGCCCAGTTCATTGTGAGAAAGTGGGGGCGCCTAGGCGCTGTTGCACTTTGCACAAGAGGGCCCATTTGGTCACAGGCCCTTTCGCCAGAAGCAGAGGCGACTGTCTACAAAGCCATGAAAAAAAGTTTGCCTCTCACCGGCATTCGTTTTATGGCTGTTACACCAGAAGTCCCTGAGGGAACGGTGCATGGTTTGCATCCCATGCGACGCGTCATGACGGGTATGTCAACCGTGATGCTGAACATTGAAATGCCAATGGACGACCTGCGTTCACAACTGGAGGGCCGTTGGCGGACCAGCTTGGTCAGTGCAGAGGCCAGTCCTTTGACCATCCACCGAGTGGGAACCAATGTAGGGCAATACCGCTGGCTGTTAGACAACGAAATGCAACAACGCATTGACAAAAACTTAGAAGGTTTGCCTTTGCCGTTTTTTGACCTTTACGTTCAGTCACGCAAACAACCGTCCAAAAACATATTGACCATCAGAGCCGATCTTGCGCGTGATCGTGTTGCTGCAATGTTGTTTCTCATCCATGGTGAGTCTGCAATCTATCAAATCGGTTGGACTACAGATCAAGGACGAGACTTGAATGCGCACCACTTGATTTTGTGGCGAGCCATAGAAGAGCTGAAATCACGTGGTATCCGTGTATTGGATTTAGGTGGTGTCAACACGGTTCGCAGTACAGGTGTGGCTCGTTTCAAGATGCGAACTGGTGGAAAAGTTTTGACACTTGCCGGTACTTATATTTGATACGTCTATATTTGCTTGGAAAAATTCATGTATTTACCCAAACAATTCAATCATCCCGAACACGCCAGAACCATCATTCGTGAAAATCCCTTTGCAAGTTTGGTGTCAAACGACGAAGACGGGTTTCCATTTGTGAGTCACATTCCCGTTAAATTGATACCTCACGCAACCGATGCGCAACAAGACCAGTTGCTAGGTCATGTTGCCAGAGGCAATCCTCATGCTTCGTTCATTGCCAAGCGTCCAAAAGTATTGCTAACTTTTATGGGGCCGCAAGCTTACATGTCGCCATCTGTTTACCCAGACCTGATCAGGGTTCCAACATGGAGTTATGTCGCGGTTCATGTGAAGGCATCTCTGCGGATTTTAGAAGGCGAAGAAGCCAAAGATGCCATCTTAAAGCAGCTCATTGCCGATCACGAACCACCTTACGCACAACAGTGGCGTGGCCTGCCTGAGAGTTACACGCAGCCCATGTTAAATGCCATTGTGGCTTTTGAAATGCAAGTGCAAGACATTCAAACCAAAGTGAAACTGAATCAACACCGGCCAGAATCGCATGCGGCCATGCACGCTGCATACGAGTCTGGTGGTGAATCCGAAAAAGCATTGGCACTTTGGATGCGACGGCTTGGAATGGTGGCATGAACCAAGATTCAAAGTGGATGTCTTATGCCATCGATTTGGCAAAACAAGCCGGTAACTCAGGAGAAGTTCCGGTTGGGGCCGTTGTCGTTCAAAACGGTGTTGTCATTGGCCAAGGCAGCAATGCACCTATTTGTAAGCACGATCCCACCGCACATGCCGAATTAATTGCACTGCGTGATGCCGCCAATACAGTGGGCAATTACAGACTAGAAAATTGCACACTGTATGTCACCTTAGAGCCTTGTACCATGTGTGCAGGCGCTATTCTAAATTCACGGATTTCTAGACTGGTCTATGGCGCCTCTGAACCTAAAACGGGTGCTGCCGGGTCTGTTCACAATGTTTTTGACATCGCTGCCATTAATCATCAAACAAAGGTGGAAGGGGGCTTGATGGCTGATGCTTCAAGTGTGCTTTTACAGCAGTTTTTCAAGTCCAAAAGAAATAACCCAAATCCCTTGCGTGAAGATGCGCTCAGACCGCAAGATGAATGGTTTGAAGACTTGATCGACTACCCATGGCCTGCGCATTACATGTCTGATTTAAAGACGCTGAATGGACTTCGTTTGCACTATTTAGATGAGGCCAAAGTCGATCATCCTGAAAATCAACTGACCTATTTGTGTCTTCACGGTAATCCTGCATGGAGTTATCTTTATCGCAAGATGATTCCGACTTTCACATCTCAGGGGCACCGTGTTGTGGCGCCCGATTTGATTGGATTTGGTAAGAGCGACAAGCTCAAAAAATCACAAGCTCATTCTTTTGATTTTCATCGCAATGTTCTGCTTGAGTTTATCGATAGACTTGACCTGCGCAACATCGTTTTGGTGGTGCAAGATTGGGGCGGCATTTTGGGGTTGACCTTGCCTATCGCTTCACCGCAACGTTATGCAGGTTTGCTCGTCATGAATACCAGCCTGACCACGGGCAAAGTACCTTTGTCTGATGGCTTTACGCGTTGGCGTGCCTGGTGCAAGGACAACCCCGATTTCGATGTGAGCAAACTTTTTGCACGTGGTAACAAGCACATGTCACCACAAGAGGCACAAGCCTACAACCGCCCCTTCACCGAAAAAGGCCATCGTGCCGCATTACATGCCTTTCCGCCTATGGTGCCAGAGCACATGAGTAGCCCTGGCGCGGATGTATCAAGTCAAGCCGAAAATTTTTGGCGCCACGAATGGCAGGGCCAATCACTGATGGCAATCGGTTTGCAAGATCCTGTGCTGGGCGAACCCGTGATGCGTGCATTGCAAAAAATCATTCGCAATTGTCCAGAGCCTATCTTGTTACCTGATGTTGGGCATTTCGTTCAAGAACATGGACAATCCATTGCTGAAGCTGCCGTACAGCTTTTCAAAGTACCGAACAAATGAGCCACATTTATATTTTTTCTCCGTCCAGTGCAGTGCGCGACAAAGCTGCATTCAAGCGTGGTATCAAACGTCTTCAAGCCCAGGGTCATCAAGTTGAAATCGATGCAGATGCTTTGAGTAGCAGCATGCGTTTTGCTGGCGATGATGAAACGCGCCTCAAGGCCATTGCGCGAGCGGCCGCAAGCGGTGCTGACTTAGCCCTTATCTCTAGAGGTGGCTATGGCCTCACACGTATTCTGCCGCGCTTGCCCTACAAAGCCATTGCCAAAGCCATCGACAAGGGCACTCAATTTGTAGGGCTCAGTGATTTCACGGCGTTCCAATTGGCCGTGCTTGCAAAAACTGGGCGCATCACATGGCAAGGCCCTGCCTTGGGCGAAGACTTCGGTCCGGAAGAAGATCCCGATGACATCATGCAAGCCTGCTTTGATGATTTGTGTCTGGCGCAAGGGGAGGGTACGGGTTGGCGTTTCCCAGCGGCCGACATTTCCAAACCTGTCAAAGTCAACCATGCCGTGTTGTGGGGTGGCAATTTGGCCGTGCTAACGTCCTTGTTGGGAACACCCTATTTTCCTTCTGTCAAAGCTGGCGTCTTGTTTTTGGAGGATGTGGGTGAGCACCCCTATAAAGTGGAGCGCATGTTGACACAGCTGCTCAACGCTGGCGTACTGCAACAACAAAAGGCCATCGTCTTTGGACAATTCACGTCCTACAAATTGGTGTCGCACGACAAAGGTTTTAAGTTGAAAACCGTCATCGATAGATTGCGGTCTCAACTCAAAATTCCTGTGCTCACAGGTTTGCCTTTTGGTCATGTCCCGACCAAAGTTCTTTTGCCCATTGGCGCCAAAGTTGATTTGGCGACCGAAGGACGCGACGCCTTTTTAGTCTGGGGACACATTTAATGGCTCAAAAATCTACTCGCTGGAGCCTATGGTTTCTGCGCGGCGTGTTAGCAATGGTTTTATTGGCGCTCACTGCGTTTGGCGCCTTTCAAATATACCTGTTGCGGTCTATGGCGCCCTTGGCGGGGGAGGACCAACTCACGGGCTTATCGGCTGGCGTTGAAATTAAACGCGATGCGTCAGATGTGACGCACATCCATGCCAAAACACCCATGGATGCTTGGCGTTCGATTGGCTATGTTCACGCACAAGAACGGGGATGGCAACTGGCCTTTAATCGCCAAGTGATGCATGGCGAGTTGTCTGAATGGCTGGGTGAACCCACACTTGAAACCGATAAGCTCATGCGCACTTTGGGCATCATGAAGGCAGCGCAAGCTCAGTTCGAGAAGCTACCTCCGAACACTCAAAAAGCACTTGAAGCCTATGCCGAAGGTGTTCAAGCCGGTTATGCCAGCGCGCAATGGCGCGCTCCTGAGTTTGTGATTTTGGGCATCAATCCTTCCAAAAGCTTAAAGCCGTGGTCTGCGGTTGACAGTGTGGGGTGGGCCCTCATGATGGCGTTGGATTTGGGCGGAAACTGGGGCAACGAATTTGCGCGCCTGATGGCTTTACAAGCTTTGAATACAGAAGATCTTTGGAAGCTCTTGCCACCTTATCCTGGTGAATCGCGCGGCACCAAGGTAGACATTGCCGAACTCTACAGGAGTTTGGGTGTCTATGCGCAAGCCAAATCACCTCAAGCACAAGCCTTGGCCAATCAAAATTTGTTCGCTTCAAGCACTTTGGACTTTGGCGTTCTAGAAGGCAAGGGCAGTAACAACTGGGTGCTTTCTGGTAACAACACAAAATCTGGTTTGCCTTTATTGGCCAATGACCCTCACTTGGGTTTGAGTGCGCCCGCTGTTTGGTATTTTGCGGGCTTGCATGCACCTGCTGGCAAGTTTTCTGATGGGCAAGCACACGGTGCTTTAGACGTGGTTGGTGCCACCCTGCCTGGTTTGCCTTTCGTCGTTCTGGGCCGCACCGCTGGGGCCGCATGGGGTTTCACTAACACAGGCCCTGACGTGCAAGATTTGTATTTAGAAGCGCTAGAAGGTCAAGACAATTACAAAACCCCAACGGGTCCACAAGCTTTTGAAACACGTCAAGAAGTGATCAAAGTTAAAGGGCAGGGCGATGTGACCCTTCAGGTTCGCGCAACCCGTCATGGTCCTGTCATTTCCGATGTGCAACCCGCATATGCACAGTTTTTGAACAAAGAAAAGTTTGCCATTGCATTGCGTTGGTCAGCCTTGGATCTAGACAATCAAACCATCGTGGCCGGCATGGAAGCCAATTTTTCAAATTCGGTTGCAGATTTGCGACAAGCCTTTTCAAAGAATCACTCACCGATGCAAAGTGTGGTGATGGCTGACAAAGGTGGGCACGTCTTGTTCAAAGCCGCAGGTAAGGTCCCTGTGCGTTCTGCTGCCAATGACTTGCAAGGCATGGTGCCAGCCCCTGGTTGGCTTGCGCAATATGACTGGCAGTCATGGATTCCCTACGATCAAACGCCTGAAGTTTCTCAAGCAGATATTGAAAAGCGGGGATGGCATGCCACGGCCAACCAAAAGATATTACCGCCTGGGTATTCTCAATTTTTAACCCACGATTGGACAGGCCCAGAGCGATTTGATCGGATTGCGCAGCTTTTGTCTGCTGGCTCCAAATTGGATGCCAACCATATGAAAACGATGCAAGCCGATGTCCATTCCTTGGCGGCAGAACGTTTATTGCCTTATTTGCAAACTTTGAATTCGCAACATCCGAAAGCCTCAGAGGCATTGCCTATTTTGAAATCTTTCAAGGGTGAAATGACGCAAGATTCTGCAGGGGCTTTGATTTATGCCGTTTGGATTGACGAAGTGAGTCGCGCCATATTGATACCCAAATTAGGTGAGGCTCGTTTTAAAGCTTTGTTTGGCAAGCGCGCATTTAGACCGGCCATCGAGGGCGTGTTAGCGTCTCAAGATAAATCTTGGTGTGGTGAAGCAGGTTGCCAGAGTTTGATGAACAAAGCTTTAGATTCAGCTTTGGACAAAATTGTTCAAATGCAGGGTGACAAAGTGGCCCTTTGGAATTGGGGGCGTGCCCATCCAGCACTTAGTTCGCACAAGCCCTTTGGCAACGTCAAACCGCTGGCTGCCTTTTTCGACGTTTCTGGTCCTAGCGGTGGTGATGGATTTACGGTCAATGTAGGTCAATATTGGACCAACAGCGCCACAGTTCCGTTTGCTACGCGTCACGCGGCATCAATGAGAGCAGTTTATGACTTGGCCAATTTGGATGAATCTGGTTTCATTTATCAAACTGGTCAAAGTGGTCATCCATTTTCGCCAAGGTACAAGGACATGAAAGATGAATGGGGGCAAGTTAAATACAGGCCCTTGCGAATGTCGACCACTGGTCCGACTCAAATATTGAAATTGAATCCATGATGAGAAGGAGGCCCCGAAAGGGGTCTTTTTCTATTCAGGCTGATATCGACTGAAAGCTTTTGTGATCTTGACCAACTCAATCTAATATTTAACTTAACATAATATACATCGTATGAAGTTTATAAGGCGATTGTCAATCTTCAGGGATTTGAAGATTGACTCAATTAACGAGGAAAAATAGCCTACTGGCGCTTCTTACTTGCCGGGGTCAAGTTCAATGCCTTGGCGATGATGTCCAAAGCTTCTGGACGATTGCCTTGCTTTGCAAAATCCAAAGCTGTTAAACCTAATTGGTTCTTGATTTGAAGATCAGCGCCTTCATCAATTAGCAACTGAGTGGCTTTTGCAGAGCCATAACGTGCTGCCATCATCAATGGCGTTGTGCCATTTGGAGATTCCGCATCGATGTATGCACTTTCTTCAAGCAACATTTGAATCAGTTCAATGTGACCGCCAGTTGCAGCGTAATGCAAAGGCGTCCATCCTGGTTGGTTGACATCGGCTTGTTTCGAAATTAACAACTTTGCCAAGGCCGCATGGCCTTTGAGGCAGGCCAGCATCAGTGCTGTTTCGCCATGTGCATTGCGAACGTTGACGTTGATCTTAGGGTGACGTATCAAAATCTCTGCACTGGTCAGTGCGCCGACATGCAATGCGTTTAGCAATGCGGGTTCCGCTTTTAAATTGACTGTATTGGGATCAAAACCCCGGTTCAATAAGCTAGAAACGACTTTAACTTGATCGTTTTGGAGGGCGATGAAAAAGTCCTCATAGGACCCCGCAACTGAGAAGATGGAAATTAATGAAAATCCAATAAAAACATAAAGCTTTTTAAT
>JBEDKQ010000030.1:0-50862 GCA_041172085.1 Pseudomonadota bacterium
GGAAGACACCACACCACCGGTGACGAAGACGAATTTGGTCATGTCCAGGACGGGATGCAAAGCACCCGGGAGATGGAAAACGAGATTATAAAGGTCTCCTGATCTGCTACATTGCCGAACATGAACGATTTGCTCGGAAAACGCATTGTTTTAGGACTCACTGGTGGCATTGCCTGCTACAAGGCGGCTGAATTGTGCCGCTCGCTTGTGAAAGCGGGCGCCCAAGTGCAGGTGGTCATGACCGAGGCTGCGGCCCAATTCATCACGCCTGTCACCATGCAAGCATTGTCAGGCCGCACCGTGTACACCTCACAGTGGGATGCACGTGAGGGCAATAACATGGCGCACATCAACCTGAGCCGTGAGGCAGATGCCATCTTGATTGCACCTGCAAGTGCCGATTTCATGGCCAAACTGATTCATGGCAAAGCCGATGAGTTGCTCAGTTTGATGTGTCTTGCCAGACCTTTGCAAACAGTGCCCCTGATTTTGGCGCCCGCCATGAACCGTGAAATGTGGGCACATCCCGCCACACAGCGCAATGTGGCGCAGTTGAAAGCAGATGGTGCTTGTGTTCTCAATGTGGGACAAGGTGATCAAGCGTGTGGTGAAACCGGCGATGGCCGGATGTTGGAAGCGGAAGAGATCGTGGAAGAACTGCATGCTTTCTGGACGCCCAAGGTCTTGATGGGGCAGCATGTGTTGATCACGGCAGGCCCCACTTATGAAGCCATTGATCCAGTTCGTGGCATTACCAATTTGTCCAGCGGCAAAATGGGTTTTGCCATTGCGCGCGCGGCTCACCATGCTGGCGCGCAGGTCAGCTTGGTGGCCGGTCCAGTGAGTCTGCCAACACCGCGTGGTGTGAACCGTGTTGATGTGCGTTCTGCCATGCAAATGCATGAGGCGGTTCAGCAATATGCGCTGCACGCCAATGTGTTCATCGCAGCAGCAGCTGTGGCCGATTGGCGGCCTGCCTCAGCGGCAGATCAAAAAATCAAGAAAGATGGTTCTGGCGATACGCCTGAATTGCACTTTGTCGAAAACCCCGATATTTTGGCCACTGTGGCGCAATCACCTCGTGGCCAAAGTGGCGAGTTGTTTTGCGTTGGCTTTGCCGCCGAAAGTCACGATTTGCTGGCGCATGCCACGGCTAAGCGTGCCCGAAAAGGCGTCCCACTGTTGGTCGGCAACATTGGCCCCAGCACCTTTGGACAAGACGACAACGCTTTGCTGCTGGTCGATGCGCATGGCGCCAAAGAGTTTCCCCGTGATACCAAAACCAAGTTGGCCCATGACTTGATTCAAGACATTGCAGGCCGCCTTGGCAATCTTTGAATTTTGAAAAATATGATGAACGTTGACGTCAAAATATTAGACCCTCGAATGGCCGATCAATTGCCCGCCTATGCAACGCCGGGCAGTGCAGGTTTAGATTTGCGTGCTTGCTTAGACGCCCCCGTGACCTTGCAGCCCAACGCTTGGCAATTGATTTCTACCGGCTTATCGGTGTACCTCAAGGACCCTGGCTTTGCGGCCATGTTGTTACCGCGTTCAGGACTTGGCCACAAACACGGCATCGTTTTGGGCAATTTGGTTGGCTTGATCGACAGCGATTACCAAGGCCCCCTGATGGTGAGTTGCTGGAATCGCAGTCAAGAAGCTTTTACGATTCAGCCCATGGAGCGCATTGCCCAAATGGTCATCGTGCCAGTGGTGCAAGCTCGGTTTAACGTCGTGACCGCGTTTGATGCGCCCAGCGAACGAGGTGAGGGTGGTTACGGTTCAACGGGAAAACGTTGATCGATGCAAAAGTGCATGCCTGCTTGCGGGCGTGTTTAAAGCTCGCTTGGGCTTCATGAATCTTAATGAAGCAAGCCGCCGCCAGAGGCAGGGCCATCGCCAATTTCTATTTTGAAAAACCCAGTGCCGCAGGTGCCTGCTTCTTGTTCTTGATCTGTGGCCAAGCGCACATGGTTGACCTTGAGGCTTAAGCGCAAGGCAATGCCAGACAAAGGGTGGTTGCCGTCTAGCACCACATGTTCTGGGTAAATCTCGGTAATGGTGTACAAAACATTGCGCGGCGCATCGGGGTTGCAAGCAGACGGCAGAGCCGTGCCTTCAATGGTCAGGCCTTCTTCGATGTCTTTGGGAAATAGGCTACGTGGCTCTAGAAAGAGCAGGTTCTCATCGAAGTCGCCAAAGGCGTCTTCGGGTTCCAGATGCAAATCGACTTTTGCGCCAACCGTGTGTCCTTGCAGCGCCTCCTCAATTTTGGGCAATAAATCGTGGCCGCCGATGTAGAAGGCCACAGGCTCGTCGAGCTCGTCCAAAACTTCGCCCAAAGTATCTTTAAGCGTCCAGGTCAGTTCGACCACACATTGAGAAGTAATATCCATCTCAGAATTGTCGCAGTTTTGAAATCGATTTGGATCAGATTCTTATGCAAAAAAACACAGCTTTGCCCTTGTTGGGTGGTTTGACGCCCGAGCAGTTTATGAAACGCCATTGGCAAAAAAAGCCTTTGCTGATTCGGCAAGCTGTGCCCAACATGACGCCACTGATCGAGCGCGCTGAGTTGCTGAACATGCTGGAAAGCGAAGAAGTTGAATCTAGACTCATTGTTCGCAAAGGTGCAAAGTGGCATTTGAAAAAAGGGCCCATGGCCCGCAAAAGCTTGCCATCCTTCAAAACACCCGATTGGACTGTGTTGGTTCAGGGTGTGGATTTGCACAACGATGCCGTCCATGCCCTCCTGCAACAGTTTCGTTTTGTGCCCGATGCACGGCTCGATGATTTGATGATCAGTTATGCCACTGACGGGGGGGGTGTCGGTCCGCACTTCGACAGCTACGATGTGTTTTTGCTGCAAGCTCAGGGCCAACGCAAATGGCGCATTGGTCGGCAAAAGAAGTATGAATTGCAAGAAGGTGTGCCCCTCAAAATTCTTCAGAACTTCAAGCCAGAGGCTGAGTTTGTCTTGAATCCGGGTGACATGCTCTACCTTCCACCTGGCTATGCGCACGATGGCATTGCCTTGGGCGAATGCATGACGTATTCCGTGGGATTCAGGGTGCCAAGAAGTGCTGAACTCGCCAGTGAATTGTTGATGGGTTTGTCTGAAGAGGTGGCCGAGGATGGTGGTGGTG
This sequence comes from Pseudomonadota bacterium, assembly GCA_041172085.1. Taxonomy (GTDB): domain Bacteria; phylum Pseudomonadota; class Gammaproteobacteria; order Burkholderiales; family Burkholderiaceae_C; genus Limnohabitans_A. The sequence goes on from JBEDKQ010000030.1 coordinate 3,150, forward strand.
CGCTGGATGCGCTCTATCGAGACCCGCATCAACCCGCCGCAATTCAAGATGCCTCTGTACCCAAAGCCTTGCAGCAATTTGCGGCACAGGCAGTGGCAAAAGCCTTGAAAGACCCACAACTGCTGAACTGCTTGCTTGGCGAGTCACTGACCGAGCCCAAACCCAACGTTTGGTTCGATACCCCTGACCTAGACGATCTGCCAAATTATGCTTGGCCCGCCCAGGTTCATTTAGACCGACGAACCAAAATGCTGTTTGATGCCAAGCACATTTTCATCAATGGTGAGAGTTTTAGAGCGGCTGGACAAGACGCTAAATTACTTCGAAAACTGGCGAATGAAAAGACGTTGTCAGCTCAGCAAGCAGCCCTCTTGAGCGATAACGCTGCTGAACTGATGCAAGCTTGGTGGGAAGAGGGCTGGTGGCGCTGAAATTTTGAGTTCTTGGTGAGACCTAGTAATAACCCTGTAAGTCAAGCTATAATCCGAGGCTGAACGACGAGAGCTCGAGTGCTCGCCGTTCTGTCAACAGGGTTTAACTACTCTTGATGACAATTTCCCGGAAATTGTTTTTTCACTAACTTTAAGGAAAATAATCATGAACAAGTCTCTCGTTTTGGCTGCCGTGATCGCTGCTGCTGCTTTGGCCGCTTGCGGTAAAAAAGAAGCTGCTCCTGCACCTGCACCAGCGCCCGCTGCTGCACCTGCTGCTGACGCACCTGCTGCTGCACCCGCTGCACCTGCTGCTGATGCCAAGCCTGCCGACGCTGCTGCAGCGCCCGCTGCACCTGCTGCTGCTCCCGCAGAAGCGCCTAAGAAGTAATTCTTGGCAGACGAAAAAAACCCCGCAATGCGGGGTTTTTTTCGTCTAAAGATTGGTAACTGCGCTGTTATTTGATTTCATCTGCCAGCAATTTGATGATTTTTTCGGCATTGACAGAGGTATCTGGAATGCCATCAGCAGCTTGAACTTGAACCACAGAGACATCGCCTTTGCTGGTCACTGCAATGCGATATTTGGCCAGGACGGGCGTGACTTTTCCGCTAGAAAACATTTTGGCAAAGAAGCCTGGCTCTTTGTCAGGTGAACCGGGTGGTGCATAACGCACAAAGAAAACACCCTGGGCGCGGTCACGGTCTTCTACTGTGAACCCAGTGCGGTCAATGGCCACGCCAACACGTCGCCATGCGCGATCAAATCCGTCTTGGATTTCAATGGCAGGCAATTGATTGACCTTGGTGACCTTGACATCAGCAGCCAAGCCGCTGGCTGTGCGAGCGACAGGTGTGTCTGCAGCCATGGCTGTTGAGGCTGCAGGCAGATTTTGGCCGCCTAGGCGAAGCATCAAACGACGCAAGAATTCAATTTCCAATTCAGCATCTGCTTCACGCGGTGTCCAGACAGTTTGATCTTTCAGTGTGCTGGTGTAAATCTCTTTCATGCCGCGATGGGTGATGGTAATTTCCAGACCTTTGTCGGTGCGCTCGACACGTGTTCTGAAGCGATCGCGTTCACCCGTGGAGTAGAGCGAGTCGAACATTTTGCCGACAGCTTTTCGAATGAAATCTTGAGGCAGTTTGGCGCGATTTTCGGCCCAGTCTGTCTCCATGATGCCCAATTCGGGTTGGTCTGTGTTGAGCACAAAGCCGTTGTCTTTCCAAAACTCACGCAGCGGTTCCCAAACAGAATCTGCGCTTCGCTGGATGACCAAGTAACGTTGTGTGCCATTGCGTACAATTTTGACATCGCCCGCTTGGTTGGTGGCAGTGCCGACGTCGTTGGGGGTGCGTGTTGCAGGGCTTGTGGCACTGGCCAAGGCGCTGGCCGTGCCTGCTACTTGGTAACGCGAGTCGCGCTTCAACTGTGTGAGGTCGGGGGGGATTTGAAGCGTGGGCGCCTGGCTGGCGCTCTTGTAATCGATTTTGCTTTCTTCTAAGGTTGAGCAACCTGCAAGCAAACAGGTGAGGGCCGCAGCGCTGGCCAATGTGGTCAATTGACGAGGCATAGATACAAATCGATTCACGAGGGTTCCTTAAATAAGTCCACTTGCACGCATCGCGGCTTCCACCACGGGCTGCTGAGAAGTTGACAGTTCGGTCATGGGCAAGCGCAAAGTGCCACCGCAAAGACCCATGCGCGCCATGGCCCATTTGACGGGAATGGGGTTGGCTTCTACAAATAAATTCTTGTGCATGGGCATCAATTTGAATTGAATCTCCATGGCTTTTTGAACGTTGCCAGCCATGGCCGCCACACACAGCTCGTGCATCAAGCGGGGTGCCACGTTGGCTGTCACACTGACGTTGCCTTTGCCACCGCAAAGCATCAGGGCAACCGCGGTGGGGTCGTCGCCTGAATAGACAGCAAATTCTTTTGGAAGATCACGTATGAGCCATTGCGCACGTTCAATGTTGCCTGTGGCTTCTTTGATGCCCACGATGCCAGGGACTTGCGCCAATCGCAACACGGTATCGTGCTGCATGTCTGCCACTGAACGGCCAGGCACGTTGTACAAAATAATGGGCAAGTCTGCCACGGCTTCGGCAATGGCCTTGAAGTGTTGGTACATGCCTTCTTGCGTTGGCTTGTTGTAGTAGGGCACCACTTGCAATTGGCAATCGGCTCCTACACTTTTGGCAAACTTGGCCAATTCGATGGCCTCAGCTGTGGAGTTGGCACCGCAGCCGGCCATGATGGGCACACGGCCTTTGGCTTGTTCAACAGAGACGCGAATGATTTCTCGGTGCTCTTCTACATTGACAGTGGGTGACTCACCCGTGGTGCCGACCACGCCAATGCAGTCGGTGCCTTCAGCAATGTGCCAATCGATCAGTTTTCGCAAGCTGGCGTAATCCACAGAGCCGTCTTCCAGCATAGGGGTAATGAGGGCGGGAATGCTGCCAGTAATGGGTTGGAAAGTTTTCGTCATGGCGTATGAGTTAAGCGACAAACAAGCATTCTAACGACAGCCAAGGCCAATCTGTTGACCGGATACTGGGACTTGCGGGGTGGCCACAATCCTTTGGACAAACTTGGGGGGCTGATCTGTATACCCGTCTTCGTAGGCAATGATGTGCATTTGTGCGCAAGTCTGCAGCAATTCGCCTGGTTTGAGCAAGAAGTCGGGCCTAGAGGGTTTGCCAATTTTTTCATGGCCGAGGGCAAAGGTCTCGTAAATCAAGACACCTTGAGGCTTGAGGCTTTCCAAGATACGAGGCATCAAGGGGCGCCAAAGGTAATTGGTGACAATGACCGCATCAAATGTTTGTCCTTGCAGAGGCCATGGCCCGCCTTCAATGTCGGCCTCTATCACTTGGCCGAAAGCCTTGGCCGCTTGTAGCGCCTCTGGCGAACGGTCTACGCCAACGCATTGGTGGCCGTGTTTGGCAAACCAGCCCATGTGCCTGCCCGCGCCGCAAGCCAAATCCAGCACGTGGCTTTGTGGGGCAAGGAGATGGGTCCAGCGAGTGACCCAACTGGAGGGGGCTTCAGTGCCATGCATGTGAGTGGTTCTCTATTGTGTTCATGTGAAGAGGCCAGATGATGCCTGAATGTCTTTGGCAGGAGGTATGGATGGGAATGGGCTGTAAATTTATCCAGTACTTTAATTGATTTCACACTACAATCTGCGCCCATGGCTACAACTACCTCTTCCAATTCATCTCCCGAATACGGCGAAGGCTCCATTCGAGTCTTGAAAGGCCTAGAGCCCGTCAAACAAAGGCCGGGTATGTACACCCGCACCGACAACCCCTTGCACGTGATTCAAGAGGTGCTCGACAACGCGGCAGACGAAGCCTTGGCGGGTCACGGCAAAAAGATCAAAGTCACACTGCATGCCGATGGGTCGGTCAGCATTGAAGACGATGGTCGCGGTATTCCCTTTGGCTTGCACCCTGAAGAAAAAGCACCTGTCATTGAGTTGGTTTTCACACGCTTGCATGCGGGCGGTAAGTTCGACAAAGGCAAGGGCGGTGCCTACAGTTTCTCGGGCGGCTTGCATGGCGTGGGTGTCAGTGTTACCAATGCTTTGGCCAAGCGCTTAGAAGCCACGAGCTACCGTGAAGGCCAAGTGGCCAGTTTGGCTTTTTCTGGAGGCGATGTCATCGAGCCGCTGGTGACACGCAAAGTCGGGGAGGGCGATCGCAAGCAAGGCACCACCGTGCGTGTTTGGCCCGATGCCAAATATTTTGAATCTAGCGCCTTGCCCATGACCGAGCTGACGCATTTGCTGCGCAGCAAAGCCGTGCTGATGCCAGGCGTCACAGTGACGTTGCTGAACGAAAAAACCAAGGACACGCAAACTTGGCAATACAAAGCAGGCTTGCGCGATTACCTCATGCAAACTTTGAACGGCGACCCCGTCATTCCTTTGTTTGAAGGCGAAGGTTTTGCAGATGGCAACAACGACAGCTTTGCAGAAGGTGAAGGCGCCAGTTGGGCTGTCGCGTTCACCGAAGATGGCCAACCCGTTCGCGAAAGCTATGTGAACTTAATCCCAACCACGGCAGGCGGCACGCACGACAGTGGTTTGCGCGATGGCTTGTTCACAGCGGTCAAGAGTTTCATTGAATTGCACAGCTTGTTGCCCAAAGGCGTGAAGCTCATGCCCGAGGACGTGTTTGCACGCGCCAGTTTTGTGTTGTCTGCCAAAGTGCTCGACCCCCAGTTTCAAGGCCAAATCAAAGAACGTTTGAACTCGCGCGATGCGGTTCGATTGGTGTCCAGCTTTGTACGCCCTAGCTTAGAGCTGTGGCTCAATGAGCACGTCGAGTACGGCAAAAAATTAGCCGAGCTGGCCATCAAGGCCGCACAGCATCGTCAAAAGGCAGGTCAAAAAGTTGAGAAGCGCAAGAGCTCGGGCGTGGCTGTATTGCCAGGCAAACTGACCGACTGCGAAAGCAAAGACATTGCGCACAACGAAGTGTTTTTGGTTGAGGGCGATTCTGCTGGCGGCAGTGCCAAGATGGGCCGAGACAAAGAGTGTCAGGCCATTCTGCCTTTGCGCGGCAAGGTGCTCAACACATGGGAGGTTGATCGCGATCGCCTGTTTGCCAACAACGAGATTCACGACATTTCGGTGGCCATAGGCGTCGACCCGCACGGTCCCAACGACTCGCCCGATTTAACGGGTTTGCGTTATGGCAAGATTTGCATCTTGAGCGATGCCGATGTAGATGGTTCGCACATTCAAGTCTTGCTCCTGACACTGTTTTTCCGTCACTTTCCCAAGCTGATCGAAACTGGCAATGTGTTTGTGGCGCGTCCGCCCTTGTTCCGAGTGGACGCCCCTGCACGTGGCAAAAAACCAGCGGCCAAAATGTATGCCCTCGATGAGGGTGAGTTGCAAAGCATTTTGGACAAGCTGCGAAAAGATGGCGTGCGTGAAGGCGCTTGGAGCATTAGCCGTTTCAAAGGCTTGGGCGAGATGAGTGCCGAGCAATTGTGGGAAACCACCCTCAATCCTGACACTCGCCGTTTGTTGCCCGTGCAACTGGGTACCTTGGATTTTGCACAGACCGAGAGTTTGATCACGCAGTTGATGGGCAAAGGCGAAGCGGCCGCCCGTCGGGAGCTCATGGAGCTGCACGGTGACGACATCGAAGTGGACATTTAATCATGAACGATCAACCCACCTTAGACCTTCAAAACAGCGAGTCCGATGACTCGTTGAATTTGGCCACGTATGCCCAGCGCGCTTACCTCGAATACGCCTTAAGCGTGGTCAAGGGCCGTGCACTGCCCGATGTGTGCGATGGCCAAAAACCAGTGCAACGACGCATTCTTTATTCCATGTCTCGCATGGGCTTGGGTTTCTCGGGTGCCACCGGTGCCAAGCCTGTCAAAAGTGCCCGTGTGGTGGGCGACGTACTGGGCCGCTTTCACCCCCATGGTGACCAAGCGGCCTACGATGCACTGGTACGCATGGCGCAAGATTTCAGCCAGCGTTATCCACTGATAGATGGCCAAGGCAATTTTGGCAGCCGCGATGGCGATGGTGCAGCGGCCATGCGTTACACAGAGGCACGTCTCTCTAAAATCACCACATTGTTGTTGGACGAGATTGACCAAGGGACCGTCGACTTCATTCCCAACTACGACGGCTCGACGGAAGAGCCACGTCAGTTGCCCGCTCGTTTGCCATTTGTGTTGATGAACGGCGCCAGCGGTATTGCGGTAGGTTTGGCCACTGAAATACCAAGCCACAACCTGCGCGAAGTGGCCGATGCGTGCGTGGCACTTATCAAGTCGCCCAAACTGTCCGATGAAGAATTGTTTGCATTGGTGCCGGGTCCCGACTATCCGGGTGGTGGCCAAATCATCAGCCCTGCATCCGACATTGCAGACGCCTACCGCACGGGTCGTGGTTCTCTGAAAGTTCGTGCTCGTTGGAAAATTGAAGACATGGCCCGCGGCCAGTGGCAACTTGTGGTCACCGAGTTGCCCATTGGCGTCAGTTCGCAAAAAGTGCTGGAAGAAATTGAAGAGCTCACCAACCCCAAAGTGAAGGCTGGTAAAAAAGCCTTGAGTGCCGACCAAATGCAACTCAAGGCCAGCATCTTGTCGGTGCTCGATGTGGTGCGCGATGAGTCCAGCAAAGATGCCGCAGTGCGTTTGGTGTTTGAACCCAAAACCAGCCGCATTGAACAGCAAGAACTGATCACTGCATTGCTGGCGCACACCAGTTTGGAAACCTCGTCGCCCATCAACATGACCTCGGTCGGCATAGATGGCAAGCCGGTGCAAAAGTCTTTGCGCCAAATGATTTCTGAGTGGATCACGTTCCGTCAGCAAACCATTGTTCGCCGCTCCGAGCATCGCTTGGGCAAGGTGATGGACCGTATCCATATTTTGGAAGGCCGTCAGTTGGTGTTGCTCAACATTGACGAGGTGATTGCCATCATTCGCCAAAGCGATGAGCCCAAGCAAGCCTTGATGGACCGCTTCAAGCTGAGTGAGCGCCAAGCTGAAGACATCTTGGAAATCCGCTTGCGCCAATTGGCGCGTTTGGAAGCCATCAAGATTGAGCAAGAACTCAAAGAGTTGCGCACGGAGCAAAAACAACTTGAAGAAATTTTGGCCAATCCAGCATCGCTCAAGCGCCTGATGGTCAAAGAAATTGAACAAGACGCCAAAACATTTGCCGACCCACGTCGCACGCTCATTCAAGAAGAGAAGAAAGCTGTGGCCGAAGTCAAAGTGGTGGACGAACCCGTCACGGTGGTGGTGTCGCAAAAAGGCTGGGTGCGTGCGCGCCAAGGCCATGGCCACGATGCCGCCAGCTTTGCATTCAAAGCTGGTGATGGTTTGTATGGCACCTTTGAATGCCGTACCGTCGATACCTTGCTGGCTTTTGGCACAGCGCAAAAGGGGAGTGGCCGTGTCTACTCCGTGCCTGTGGCATCTTTGCCGGGTGCGCGGGGTGATGGTCAGCCCATCACTACCCTGATTGAGTTGGAGGCGGGTACGCAAGTGGCGCACTTTTTTGCAGGACCGGCTACGGCCACATTGCTGTTGGCCAGCTCCGGCGGCTATGGTTTTATGGCAACCGTTGAGAACATGATTTCTCGTCAAAAGGGTGGCAAATCATTCATTTCCGTGGGTGACGGTGAGTCTGTGTGCGCGCCATCTCACGTGTCTGGATCCAATGCAACACCTGCGATCGGTGCAGCACCTATGCCAGCTGCCACCCATGTGGCATGCGCATCGACGGGCGGGCGAATTCTCACTTTTGAAATCAGTGAGTTGAAGCTGATGGAAAAAGGCGGACGCGGCTTGATGCTGTTGGATTTGGAAGCCAAAGACAGCTTGGCTGGTGCAGCTGCCTATACCCGCAGCGTCAAATTAACGGGTATTGGCAGAGGTGGCAAAGACCGCGAAGAGACCTTGGAAATTCGCAGCCTGAACAACGCCCGCGCAGCCCGAGGGCGCAAGGGCAAAGCCGCCGATTTGGGATTTAAACCAACACACATCTCTCGGGTGGAATAAACCATTTAAATTTGTACCCAAAACCAGGCACCCTTCTCGGTACCTGGTTTTTTTGTGTTCGAAATTTAATCAGTGCTTTGGTGCAAATTGCATGCGCGGCACAAACTGATAAGTTGAGCGCCAGCAGGTGGCCAAGAGCTCTTCGGGGCCATGACGATGCGTTAGCTTTTTGCGCAAACGTGAGACACAAACTTGAAGTCGTTTGTTGTTGTAGAAATCTGAGAGGCCCCAAATGGCCTTTTCAAGTGCATCACTTCGCAAGGCTTGCTCGGGGGCCATGGCCAGTTGCGTCAGCAAGACGGTTTCCATGGCAGTGAGGTCGATGGCATTGTTGGCTGGGCCAGTGAGCAAGGCTCGCACAGGATCGATGGTCCACCCCGATTTGATGGTTCTGGGCATTCTGGCAGCCAAGCGTTGAATGATGGCGACCAGTTCGGCTGGGTTGAAGGGCTTGCAAATGCATGCATCTGCGCCTGCCGCAATGGCTGCGATTCTTTCTTCAAGCTTTGCCGTGGGCGCAACCATGATGACCCTCAGTTCTGGATGCTTGGCCAGTTTGGAGGCGAGTGGAAGACTTTGATCTCCTAAAGTCACAGCATCCAAAATAACAACATCGCAATTGCTTTGGGCGTTTTGTTGCGACAACTCTTCAGGGTGTTTGCAATGGAACCCCTGCATTCCGGTGCTGTTCAGATGCGCCAGCACCTGTTCTGCCAAGTGTTGATCTTGTTCAACGAAGCTGACGCAGAGTGGTTTCATGACAGATTTCCTTGTTTAAATGTTTACTTAAGAATTAATGTTACTTCTTTTGTATACATCATTGGGTACTTGTTTATCAATAAATGAAATAAAAGATACTCAAATTTACAGAAAATCGTTATTTCTCCTCTCAAGCCAACAATTTATTCATTGGCTTTCCTTCAACTTGCATGGCTATACATTGTGGTGAATTTGATGAATCTGTGGTTTGAGAGGCCTGTTAAGGCCTCTTAAACGTTCAATTAGCCCAATTCAGCGATGAGCTCAATTTCGACGCAAGCACCCATGGGCAACTGCGCCACACCAAAGGCACTGCGAGCATGCACCCCAAGCTCGCCAAAAACTTGACCCAGCAATTCGCTGCAACCATTGGTGACCAAATGTTGCTCGGTAAAGTCGGGTGTGGAATTGACCAAACTCATGACTTTGACAATGCGGGTGATTTGATTCAGGTCACCTACTGCCGCATGCAGCGTGCCCATCAAATCGATGGCCACCGCACGTGCGGCTAGCTTGCCTTCTTCGGTGTCAATGTTCTTGCCCAACTGGCCGGTCCAAACTTGACCGTCTTTTTTAGAGATATGCCCACTGAGAAAAACCAAATTGCCAGTTTTGACAAAAGGCACATAGGCTGCAGCTGGCGTGGCAACAGGGGGTAGTGTGATTTGAAGAGATTCGAGGCGTTTGTAAATGGACATGATGAATTTGAAAGGTTTGAAAAATTAGAGGGGCTGGACAGTGACATTCACCTGCAAAGTGTGACTGGCACCGCCTTGTAAAACACCTCGCAATGGCGAGACGTCTGCAAAGTCACGGCCAACGGCCAAGCGCACGTAGTCTGGTCCGGGACTGCACCAGCCTGCACGGTTGTTGGTGGGATCGAAATCGTACCAAGATTCTGTGGTCCTTGACGCATCAGGATTGGGAATGCGAAGCGAAATCCAAGCATGTGATGCGTCGCTGCCAATCAGGCGAGCCTGGCCGGGAGGCGGTTCAGTGAGCAAATAGCCGCTGACATACCGTGCTGCCAATCCCATGCTTCTTAAACACGCCAACATGACATGTGCAAAATCTTGGCAAACGCCGCGTTTGTCAGAAAGAACTGTCAGCGCAGGCGTGCTGATGTCTGTACTGAAAGACTCGTACATGAAATCTGTGTGGATGCGTTGCATCAATTCACGCACGGCTTCAAGCAGGGGTCTGTTGGGTGTAAAACTGCTTTGCGCGTAACGTTTGAACGCAACATCAATGGGCGCGTGGTATGAAGCATAGACAAACGCGGTGGCATCGTCGCTGGCCTGACCTGATTGAAACTGGTAAGCCCTTTGCGCTTGTTCCCAGCTTAAGGTCTCTGCCAATGTTTGCAAATCGGATTGATGTAGATTGAGCAAGGGATAAGTTTCAAGTGTGGTCTGCGCATTGACATGCAGCGTGTGATGCGGGGCAGGCAAAGACCAGTAACAACGCTGGTTGCCAAAGACATCAAAGTTGCAGCTAATTTTGTGCGCGTGGGGCTGTGTACCAAAGGTGTGGGCGAGGATGGATTGGCAGGGCGTGTTGACAGGTTCAAGGTGCGCCACATGCTGCGCCGTCACCACCATTGGGGTGTAGTCGTAATGTGTTTCATGCGTGATGCGAAGCTTCATTGCGCAATCCTCAGTTGGCTCCGACGCTTTGTTGCGACTCATCGCTGTGCGAGAAAAACAAACCGTTCAATTGATCTGAAACGGTTCTGGCTGTTTGTCGACATTGGTTCAGCAAGGTCAGCAATTCTGGATTCGGATTAAGACCATCTGCAGAAAGCGTGGCCAAATCTAGAGAAGACAACATGGGTATGGTGTGAGATATTTCTTCAGTGGCGCCATTGGCGAGGTGGCCCATTCTGGCCAAGCGTCCCCTCAATGTTTGTGCGACCCAACCCAATGCACGTGGGTTGTCGGTGTGCGTCAAAAGAAGTTCTAACAAGGCACCCAAGGTTCGGCTTTGCTGATACTGCGCATGAAATGAAATGGTGCTGTCAAACAAAGCCAATACAGCATCAAAGCCTGCCTGACTCTGCAGGCATTTGGTTTGAATGGCAGTGGCCAGTGCGTGCGCCAAAAAATCCAGACGTTCAATGTGTCGGCCAATGGACAACAGTCGCCATCCATCGTCGCGGGTCATGCGATCGGTCTGAGCGCCCGTAAGCGCTGCCATCAACTGGCTGGTGCGTGTCAACAATTGTTGTGCCCAAACACTGCTGGCCACAGGTGCATCGTTTTCTTGAGGCTGAAAAAAAGCATTTTCAGTTTGCTCAATCAGGGTCCAATGCTCAGGCGATAAACGTTCTCGAACGGCCGCAGCGGCCAGCTTGATGGCGCGCAAGTTGTAGCCCACCCCTGTGGTGTGTTGGGTGTCCCAAAAACCTGCAATCAGTGCGCGTTCAAAGACGCGTTTTGATTGCTGCGCTTGCACAACCCCAGGTGTGACCAAACCATGGACGACACACAATTGCGTTAGCCAGTCCAAAAGTTGTGCGCTGTGTTGTGCTTCACTGCTCAGCGTATTGAGCGCGAGCTTGGACAAGCGCAAGGTGTTTTCGGTTCGCTCTGAATAGCGACCCATCCAAAATAAATTTTCTGCGGCTCGACTGGTCACCAAACGATGGCGCTGAGCGCTGGCCACAAAGATCGCATCTTTGACGCTGGTGTTGGCTTGTTGTGCTTCTTCGCTTGCCGAAGGCTTGTTTTGCGACAACACCCAAACATCGGCACTGCTGCCCCCTTTTTGCATGGAAGCGATGCCGTTTTGCGTCCCCAAGCGGGCCAACCCCCCAGGCAATACTTGCCAACCGCCTGATTCGTTGGCCAAAACAAAGACACGCAAAATAACAGGCCGCGATGGCATGGCGCGCGGGTTGGCAAATGTGGGTGTGTGCGACAAAGGCAAAAAGCTTTGAAGGGTGTGCGCTTCTGGATTGTTTTGAATCCGCATGCGCCACTCGTCTATACCGCGCCAGTCCAAACTGTGGCCCATCACAGGCTCAAAGCTGGTGCGCCCAAGGCTGTAGGGATAGGTGGGCTTGATGACGCATTCTTGCAAGCGTGGCAACACATCTTTCATCGCTGCCTGCTCACCGCACCACCAACTGGGAATGGCAGGTAGCAGCAATTCTTCTTTGAGCAGTGTGCGAGAGAGTTGCGGCAAAAATCCCAACAAGGCATTGGATTCTAAAAAACCTGAGCCAGGTGTATTGGCCACCAATACGTTGCCCGCGCGCACAGCTTGTAGCAAACCGGGAATACCCAAGGTGGATTCGGCGCGCAATTCCAAGGGGTCTAGCCAATCATCGTCGACGCGCTTCAGCAAGCCATGGACCGGTTTCAGACCTTCAAGGGTTTTCAAAAAAAGCTTTTGGTCGCGGACCAATAAATCATTACCCTGGACCAAAGACAGACCGAGGTACCTTGCCAAGTAGGCCTGTTCAAAATAAGTTTCGTTGTAGGGGCCGGGTGTGAGCAATGCAATGTGGGCTTGCATGCCTGCCGAGGTCCTCATCTTGATTGCATTCACGAAGGAGCGGTAGGAAGCCGCCAAGCCGCTGACAGGCATGGCTTCAAAGGCTTGTGAAAATTGACTGGAAATGATTTGACGATTTTCTAGCAAATAACCAAGGCCCGACGGCGCTTGAGTTCTTTGTGACAACAACCACCAACAACCATCAGGGCCTTTGACCAAGTCGAAGGCGGCTAAATTCAAGTGACGTCCACCCACGGGGGCACTGCCATGCATGGCGTGCAAGTACCCTGGATGGCCATGCACCAAGGCATAGGGTATTGCGCCTTGCTTTAAGAGATGCTGCATGCCATAGACATCGGACATGATGCCCTCTAAAAGGCGCATGCGTTGAATGACACCGGTCTGAATTTGAGACCAATCAATAGAAGACAAAATAACGGGCAGCAGGTCTAGTGACCATGGCCGTTGCGGCTGGTCAGCGTTGGCATAGACGTTGTAGGTCATGCCATTGTCTTGCACTTGCCGCACCATTGCTTCGTGGCGCGAGGGCAAACTCTCTGTGCCTGTAGGTCCTAAGTGAGATAAAAATTCAGTCCACTGCGGGGTGGCGGTTAATTTGGCTGATGACAAGCTAAGTGGGATGTCTGCGTTCTGCATCACGCTGCCTCGCAGTTCATCCCAGTGGCCAGTGGGTGCGGTGTCCATGTCGCGCACGATGTCCTGCACCCCAGCCGAGAGGTCAATTGTTGGCTGGGCGCTTTGCGAAAGCGAGGTCTGAGGGCTGTTGTTAATTTCCACAATGTGTCAATTGTCACCTCATCTGGCCCTGCGCAGGTCCAATGTGAATGGAAATTCTGGGCTGGCGGACAATTCAATGTTGGCCGATGGCATGGGCATGCGGCCAGGTGTATGGCCCGTTCGGAAAAATCGTGCCAAGCGTCGACTTTCTGCCTCATAGGCGTTGACAGGCAAAGTGTCGTAATTGCGGCCACCCGGATGCGCAACGTGGTACTGAGCACCGCCAATGGATCGCTTCATCCAAGTGTCCAACACATCGACCGTGAGCGGTGCGTGAACGCCAATGCTGGGGTGCAAAGATGACGGCGGATTCCAGGCTTTGTAGCGCACACTGGCCACAAACTCTCCTGTTGTGCCTGTAGGTTGTAACGGCAGTGCTTGGCCATTCACTGTGAGGGTGTATCTGCTGGGGTTCAGCCCGGTGACATGCACTTCAAGTCGTTCAAGCGATGAGTCTACATATCGTGCAGTGCCGCTAGACGTGCTTTCTTCGCCCATGACATGCCAGGGCTCTAAGGCATTTCGCAATGTCACTTGAATGGCTTCTACACAAAACTCGCCAACCCGGGGAAATCTAAATTCGAAATGGGGTGCAAACCATGCGGGGTCAAAGTGAAATCCTGCATCGCCCAATTCCGTCAGGACGTCGTCAAAATCCATTTTGACAAAGGTGGGTAGCATGAATCGATCGTGAAGCATGGTGCCCCATCGCGTGACGGGTGCGGTGTAGCTTTCATCCCAGAACCTGGCCACCAATGCGCGCAATAACAATTGTTGAACTATGCTCATGCGGGCATGGGGTGGCATTTCAAAAGCTCGCAACTCTAGCAAACCCAAACGTCCCGTTGAAGAGTCGGGTGAGTACATTTTGTCGATGCAAAATTCGCTGCGGTGCGTGTTGCCCGTCATGTCAACCAAGATGTTTCGCAAGCTGCGGTCGACCAACCAAGGTGGCATGCTTTGACCATGAATTTGTCGATTGCGGGCTATTTCGCGTAGTGCAATTTCAAGTTCATATACTTGGTCGTTGCGAGCTTCGTCGACACGCGGCGCTTGGCTGGTGGGGCCAATGAACATGCCGCTGAAAAGGTAGCTGAGGCTAGGGTGGTTGTGCCAATAAAGCAGCAAGCTGGCCAGCACTTCTGGTTTGCGCAAGAAGGGGCTGTCGGCGGGTGTGGCACCGCCCATCACCACGTGATTGCCACCGCCGGTTCCTGTGTGCCGGCCATCGGTCATGAATTTCTCTGCGCTCAGCCGCGTTTCGAAGGCAGCTTGGTACAAAAATTCTGTGTGAGATACCACCTCGTGCCAGCTGGTGGCAGGATGAATATTCACTTCAATGACACCAGGATCTGGGGTCACTTGGAGCAGTTTCAAGCGTGGATCTCTTGGCGGCGAGTACCCCTCTAAGACGATTTTGACACCTAGTTTTTGAGCAGTCGTCTCTACGGCATTGAGTAAATTCAAATAATCTTCAAGGCGCGCCAAGGGAGGCATGAAGACATACATCACGCCTTCAAGGTTTTTGTCAGATGCGGCATCCTTCAGTGGCACTGGTCCGTTCGCGCGACGTGGATCGCGAATTTCAACGCACAACGCAGTTCGCACTGTATTGTTGTCTGATTTGAAGCGAGCAGGTGGCGCAGTTGAGGCCGCTGTGCTTGCGGTAGCAGCGTGAGTTTGCAAAATGGGAAGCGACGCGCCATTGTGCATGCGCGTGACGCTGTTCAAGGCTTGTCTTGGCGAGAAAGGATCTTGATCGATCAGCACTTGACGGTCCGTGGGCGCAGACCATGGCAGGGAATCGAGCGGCAAGCGCCAGCCCATGGCAGAGTCACCGGGCATGAGGTACAGGCGTTCATCGCGCACAAACCATTTGCCACTGTGCCAAGCCGATTGATCGGGAAGGCCCGTCTCAAGCGCTTGCAAGGGCAACAAAAACCCCACCGCTTGATCCAAGCCTTGAGAAAAAACGCGGTGCAATCTTGCTCTTTCCAACTCATCATCGAGCCGTGCATCAAAGGGGTCGACATTGACGGGCAGACGTCGTTCACGCCACAAGTAGTACCAAGTGTCCTCGTAGCCTGCAATGATGTTGCTCGGCGCTACGCCTATCTCTGTGGCCAGTGCGCTTATGAAGCGTTGTGCATCTTGTGGTTTGTAGTGGTGGGCTACACGCTCGTCTGCAAACAGGGACGGATCTTGCCAACATGCATCACCATCTGCGCGCCAATAAATGCTCAAGGCCCAACGTGGCAATTGTTCACCGGGATACCATTTGCCTTGGCCAAAATGCAAGAAGCCACCTTGACCATATTGCTGACGCAACTTGTGCACCAGCTCTGTGGCCAAACCCCGCTTGGTGGGCCCTAATGCATCGGTATTCCACTCTGGTGCGTCACGGTTTTCGGTGGCAACAAAGGTTGGCTCGCCCCCCATGGTGAGACGCACATCGCCGGCAATCAGTTGTGCGTCTACCTGGTCGCCCAAAGCCAGCACCTCAGACCATTGTTCTTCGGTGTAGGGCTTGGTGACACGGGGAGATTCGTAGATGCGCGTAATGGCCATCTCGTGGCTGAACTCAACTTCCGCTTCATCCATCAAACCTTCAATGGGCGCTGCGCCAGAAGGTTGTGGTGTGCATGCGAGTGGAATGTGCCCTTCACCCGCCAGTAAGCCCGACGTGGGATCTAGTCCCACCCATCCTGCGCCTGGCAAATACACCTCGCACCAAGCATGCAAATCGGTGAAGTCTACTTCCGTGCCGCTGGGGCCATCAAGGGATTTGACGTCGGGCGTGAGTTGAATCAGATAGCCCGACACAAAGCGCGCAGCCAAACCCATGTGCCGCATGAGTTGAACCATGAGCCAAGCTGAGTCGCGGCACGATCCGCTTTTCAGTTTCAGCGTTTCCTCAGGTGTTTGCACGCCTGGCGCCATTCGAATCAAGTAGTTGACGTCTTTGTATATGCGCTGGTTGATTTGCACCAAAAAGTCAATGGTTCTTTGGCGGCTTCGGTCTAATGAGCTGAGGTATTTCTTGAACAAAGGCGTGCGTGGCAATTTGTCCAAGTAAGCGGTCAGCTCTTCTTTCAGCTCGGGTGAGTAGGTGAGAGGTACATGCTCAGCGCTCGGCTCTAAGAAAAAGTCAAACGGATTGAACACAGCCATTTCGGTGACCAAGTCCACGGTGACTTTGAATTCTGTGGTTTTCTTTGGAAACACCAAGCGGGCTTGGTAGTTGGCAAATGGGTCTTGCTGCCAGTTGATGAAATGCGCTGCGGGTTCGATGCGCAAGCTGTAAGACAGGATGCGACTGCGGCTGTGCGGTGCTGGCCTCAAACGAATCACTTGCGGGCCCAGTTGAACGGGACGGTCGTAACGGTAATGCGTAACGTGGTGCAGTGCGACGTGAATGGACATAAATGCAAGTAAGCGCAACAGCGGCTGCATCGAAAGAGCAGCTCGGGCTGTCTAAACTAGCAAAAGCCGCGCCATTTCAGCTGAAAAGGACAAACATGTGGTTGGCACTGCCTTGGTGGGGCGTATCTTGGCTCTTGGGCTCTGGTTGGCAATTGCAACAGGGTTCGGTGTGGCCCTTGTTTCACAGCTTGGGTATTGCCTCTTTTGCTTTTGTGTGGTTTGTTGTAGTTTCGCGGCGATTACTTTTCGCTCGCAAAACAACCCAGACTTTCAGGTCACAGGCTTGCCTGCATTTTTCGGTTTGTTGCGCCGTATTTTTGATGGCCTTGGCCACCCTTAACGCCAGGTGTTGGCGCCACATGCAAGGAGCCCTTGACCCACAACTAGAAGGTCAAGATGTGCAATTGGTGGTGGACATTGCCTCGCTGCCTCACTTCACGCCTCAGGGGGTCAAATTTCAAGCACATGTCATTCATGCGCTTCTTTCTAGTTCAGGCATCGAAGTCAAAGTACCTCAATTGATCGAGTTGTCTTGGCTAGACTGGGAAACGCCAGGCAGCATGGATTTGCCAATGTGGCAAAGCCTGCGCCCTGGCGATCGGTGGCAGTTTCAAGTTCGACTCAAAGTACCGCATGGCAGCTTAAATCCTGGCGGCTTTGATGCAGAACTGCGCTGGTGGGAATTGGGCATCTTCGCCACAGGAAGCGTTCGCAGTGGCAAATCCCAAGTGCCGCCTCGCAAACTGGGCGCTTCTTGGCAACATCCCGTCGATCAGCTGCGTCACCGTGTCCGCACGAACATTGAATGGGCATTGAAATCAAGCGACCCCAATGCCGCAGGATTGATATCGGCCTTGGTGGTGGGCGATCAGGCCGCAATTGCAAATGCAGACTGGGAGATCTTCAGGGCCACAGGCGTGGCACATTTGATGAGCATCTCTGGCCTGCACATCACCATGTTTGCATGGCTTGCTTCACTCTTGATTCAGCGCATTTGGTGTGCCTCTGCAAGGCGGGGCAGTGTGCTGTGTTTGCGTGTGCCAGCGCCTATTGCATCTTCAGTAGGCGGCGTCATGTTGGCATTCACGTACGCCCTGTTTTGTGGATGGGGTTTGCCGGCGCAACGCACGCTCCTGATGCTCTTTGTTGTTACTTTCCTTAAGTGGCGTGGACTGCGCTGGCCTTGGCACAGATCCTGGGGCTTGGCCTTGTGGGTTGTCTCGCTTTGGGATCCTTGGGGGCTACTTCAGGCCAGTTTTTGGTTGAGTTTTATCGCGGTAGGTGCTTTGGTGCTTGCAGAACAACACCCCGAGGTTTTGCGCACCAAGTTGGTAAGTAAAGACACCGAAATGGTGCGAAATGACAAATGGATGGCCAAGCTTGCTGGTTTGATCACCGGTCTAGTGCGGCCCTTACTTTCGCTGGCGCGCGAACAATGGGTTGTGACAGTGGCCTTGGCGCCTTTGACGCTTTTGTTTTTTGGGCAGTTGTCTGTCTCTGGCTTGCTTGCCAATTTGATTGCCATTCCTTGGGTTACGCTGTGTGTCACACCTTTGGCCATGGCGGGTTTGCTGTGGTCCCCAATTTGGCTGGTGACGGCTTGGGCCCTCCAGCCTCTAATGGCATTGCTGACGTGGATGGCTGCTTGGCCTTGGGGCGTGCTCAGTTTCCCGCAAGCACCCCTTGGCTTTACGCTGATGGCATTGCTGGGTGCTTTAGTGTGCTTTCAACAATGGCCTTGGGCCGTTCGGTGTTGGGGTCTCATTGGCATGCTGCCTATTTTGTTGTGGCAACCCCAGCGGCCCATTTGGGGGCAGTTTGATCTTTGGGCGCTTGACATCGGTCAAGGCAATGCGGTGCTCGTGCGGACAGCACACCATGCCTTGTTGTATGACACAGGCCCGGCTTGGGGTGACGAGTCTGATGCGGGGCAGCGTGTCTTGGTGCCTTTCATGGCGCGTTTGGGTATCAAGTTAAACCGCTTGATGCTGAGCCACCGAGACACCGATCACACAGGCGGCGCAGCCTCGGTGCTGGCTGCACATGAACAAGCCGACCTGTGGGGTTCTTTGGAGGCAGGGCATCCCTTGACACAGCGACGAATTCTCCAGGCCTGTCGGGCGGGGCAGAAATGGGAGTGGGATGGCGTTCAGTTTGAAATTTTGCACCCTTCGTTGGCAGATCACACTGCAACGTCCTCACCCAATTCCCTCAGTTGCGTTTTAAGAATTGACGCAACGCAAATTGAACGATTGCCACCCTCAGAGGGTGCGCCTGCGGCCAGCGCTTTGTTGACGGGTGACCTTGAAGCCCCTCAAGAACAAGCATTGCTCAATGGGCAAAAGCTCAAACCAGTTGACTTCCTGCTGGTACCGCACCATGGCAGTCAAACTTCGTCAAGCTTGGAATTTATTCAAGCTTTGAGTCCGGCATGGGCCATGGTTCAGGCAGGTTACCGAAATCGGTATGGTCATCCAGCACCTCAAGTGGTCTTGCGTTACCAACAACTTGGCGTGCCCATGGCCATGTCGCCTGCATGTGGTGCAGCGCATTGGCAAAGCACCCAACCACAAGCGCTAGACTGTGAGCGAGACGTTCATCGTCGCTATTGGCAATACAAAACACCCGCCAACCATTGAGTGGGTGTTAGTCTGCGGGTATGTATCTTGCTTTTCAAGATTTAGGAGTGAAGTCAGATGCAGCAATTTGATGAGATGTACGTTCAGGCGTCGGCCACACAGTCAGGCAGTCCTGTTAGAGACCATTACAAAGCATATGCCGAATGGTTGAAGGGACAAAGCGACAGCTCGATGCTTGCCAGGCGCGAAGAAGCCGAAATGATTTTTCGGCGAGTGGGCATTACCTTTGCCGTTTATGGCGACAAAGACGAAAGTGGCTCTGGCACAGAACGACTCATACCGTTTGACCTTATTCCCCGCATCATTCCAGCGCACGAATGGCAAAGCATGGAAAAGGGCCTGGTGCAACGTGTCACAGCCCTGAACCGTTTTATCCATGACGTGTATCACGATCAAGAAATCATCAAAGCTGGCATTGTTCCGGCCGATCAAATTCTGAACAATGCGCAGTTTCGCCCAGAGATGATGGGCGTGGCTGTACCGCATCAAATTTACTCACACATCAGCGGCATTGACATTGTGCGTGCCCCCAATGCACAAGGGGAGGGCGAATACTACGTTCTGGAAGACAATTTACGCGTTCCCAGCGGCGTGAGTTACATGCTGGAAGATCGCAAGATGATGATGCGTTTGTTCCCTGAACTTTTCAGCCGACACCGTGTGGCGCCTGTTGCGCATTACCCCGACTTGTTGCTTGACACCTTACGGGCATCCAGTCCAGCCTCATCTGCAGAGCCCGCTGTGGTGGTGCTCACGCCTGGCATGTACAACAGCGCTTATTTTGAGCACGCCTTTTTGGCGCAGCAAATGGGGGTGGAGTTGGTGGAAGGCCAAGACCTGTTTGTCAAAGATCAGTTTGTTTACATGCGCACCACACGAGGCGCCAAACGGGTCGATGTGATCTATCGCCGTGTAGATGACGACTTCCTCGACCCTCAAGTGTTCAGGCCCACTTCTACTTTGGGCTGTGCAGGTTTGATGGACGCTTACCGCGCCGGCAATGTTGCCATCTGCAATGCCGTTGGAACGGGCGTGGCCGATGACAAATCGATTTACCCCTATGTGCCGCAAATGATCGAGTTTTATTTGGGTGAAAAACCCATTTTGAACAATGTGCCCACCTTCATGTGCCGCAAGCCCGATGATTTGGCTTACACCCTGGCCAATTTGAAAGACTTGGTGGTCAAGGAAGTCCACGGCGCAGGTGGCTATGGCATGTTGGTAGGGCCAGCTTCTACCAAGGCCGAGATTGAAAATTTCCGCGCAGCCCTGTTGGCCAATCCTTCGGGTTACATCGCGCAACCTACATTGAGCTTGTCCAGTTGCCCAACTTACGTCGAGAGCGGCGTTGCGCCTCGACACATCGATTTACGCCCGTTTGTACTCAGTGGCCGCACCGTGCAAATGGTGCCGGGTGGCTTAACCCGTGTGGCTTTGAAAGAAGGCTCCTTGGTGGTCAATTCGTCGCAGGGCGGTGGCACCAAAGACACTTGGATTTTGCAGGCGTGATCTCTGACATGCCCTGCCCATGCACAGCCCCTGAGATTTTGAAAGACACATTATGCTAAGCCGAACCGCTGATCACTTGTTTTGGATGTCTCGCTATACAGAGCGTGCTGAAAACACCGCGCGCATGTTGAATGTGAGTTATGAAACATCACTGTTGCCGCAGTCCAGTGCCACCGTGCAAGCGGGCTGGGAAGGTTTGCTGTCGATCAGTGAACTGCTGCCTGCATACACCCAGTTGCATGGCGAGGTGACACCGCACCATGTGATGCAGTTCATGGTAATGGACCCCAACAATCCTTCTTCTATCATTTCTTGTTTGCGCGCTGCACGTGAAAACGCTAGAGCTGTTCGAGGTGCCCTCACCACCGAAGTGTGGGAGACGCAAAACCAAACCTGGCTTGAAGTGAACCGCATGATTCGCTCAGGTGAGTTTGATGCAGACCCAGGTAAGTTTTTTGAATGGGTGAAGTTCAGGTCACACCTGTCTAGAGGCGTCACGGTGGGCACCATGCTGATGGACGAGTCTTTGCACTTCATGCGCCTTGGAACCTTTTTGGAACGCGCTGACAACACGGCACGTCTGGTGGATGTGAAGTTTCATGCCGGGCAAAACGATCGGTTCGGTGCTTTGCCCGTGACATCGCCTTTTCAAGCCCAAGTCATGACCTCTGATGTCGCATTGGATGGCACGCAAGAGTTTGATTTTTATCACTGGAGTGCCATCTTGCGCAGTGTCAGTGGCTTTGAAATTTACCGCAAGGTCTACCGCGATGTGATTCGCCCAGATCGGGTGGCTGAATTGTTAATCTTGCGACCTGACATGCCGCGATCTTTGCACGCCAGCTTGAACGAAGTGGTCAACAATTTAGAAGCCGTAACCGACAACATACAAAGTGAAACTTTGCGCCATGCTGGCAAGTTGCGCGCTGACTTGGCCTATGGCCGCATTGATGAAATTCTGGCAACGGGGTTGCATGCTTACCTCACGCAATTTTTAGAGCGTGTCAATGTATTGGGTGGCCGCATCAGTCGTGAATTCTTGATGCCGCAGGTGGGCTGACATCCATTCTGCGTTTTGCCCTTGTTTCGTTTAATCCCGCAGGCTTGGTAACATGCCAATATGCCTGTCCAAAACTTCCTCAACCCATCAGTCCCTGTCATTGCAGATTTCAAGGGGCTGCGCATTGCCGCAGGCTTGAACGCAGTCACTGGCGATGAGGGAAGCGGTAAAACGCATTTGCTGCGTGAGTTGTCTGAGCTTCATTCCGACGCCTTTTGGCTTGACCTCAAATTACCAGAGTGCAACTTGCAAACACCCCTGGAAGTATGGGCGCACTGGCGCAATCGCTGTCCCCGTTGGCATGAAGCTTTGTGCCTTGATTTGTGTGAGGCTTTAGACTTAAGGCCGCATTTGGACAAGCGCCTAGACATGCTATCAACTGGCAGTCGTCGCAAAGTGGCCTTGATTGCATTGTTGGCCAGCGGTGCAAAGATCACTTGTCTGGATCAGCCCTTTGTGGCTTTGGACCAGGCTTCTATCAGGGTGTTGTGCGAATTTTTAAATGACATGGCAGATAACACGTCAAGGGCTTGGTTGATCGCGGATTATGAAGCGGATGCCAGATTGCAATGGACCCATCTCATTTCATTGGACCCAGCCTGAACGGCTTACTGCATGGTTTTTTCAGACCCAACCTTGCAGCCATACGTCGTCGTTTTGTAAATCGCGCCATGGAATGACTTGGCTTGCTTTGGAAAAAACAGACTCGATTTCTACAAATTCAACTGGCTCGTTTGGCAATTCAGGTTTGATGACCTTGCTGACAAGGAAATGTTTTTGTTTTGCGACAGGTTTGACAGCGGTCCACTTTGTCAAATGTAATTTTTTGGGATTGAGTGGGTTCATGGCTGAGTTGATCAAGGTTTGGCTTTGATCTCATTCTCCACGGCTTGCCCCAATTCAATCACCGCCATGGCGTAGTAGCTGCTCCAGTTGTAGCGGGTAATGGCATAGAAGTTCTCGGTGCCCGCTACATAGCTAGGGGGTGCATCGCCATTGAGCAATTCAATCAAAGCCAATGGGCCCTTATGGTTCAAAGCATCGCCTTCTAGCACCGCGCCTTTGGCCAGAAAATTCCCTACGCTAAAGGTTGGCAAGATGTCTGGCGCCATGAGCGCATCCATGTCCAATTGTTCTTTGTTGAACGAAACTGGGTAGTGCGTGGGCATACCTGTTTGCCATTGAAATGCTTTGAAGTAGTTGGCCACTGAGCCAATGACGTCGGCTTTGTTGTTGAACAAATCGATGTGCCGATCACCATCAAAGTCGACAGCAAATTTGGCCCAACTGGAAGGCATGAATTGCGGCAAGCCCATGGCACCTGCGTAGCTGCCTTTAACTTGGGTGGACTTGATTTTTTCTTTGGACACCATCACCAAAAATTGCGCCAATTCTTGAGAGAAAAAGGCTTGACGCTCGGTCGCTCTGGGGTGTTCTGAGGGGAAGTCAAACGTCAGGGTGCTCAGCGCATCCAATATTCTGAAGTTGCCGGTATGTTGTCCATAAAAGGTCTCGACACCGATGATGCCCACAATCAACCATGGTGGCACGCCATAGCTTTGCGCTGCTTGATCGAGTAGGCGCTGGTTGTCCTTCCAAAATTTTGCACCTGCCAGTATTCGTTTAGGCTCTATAAAGCGAGCCTGATACGCGGCCCAATTTTTTTTGCTTGCCTGCGCAGGTGGCAAAATTAATTTGGGAATACTGGAAATCATGCGTGCTTGGGCCAATTGATCTTTCACCCATTTGACATCGAGTTGGTGCGCCAGTGCGACCTGTTCTGCCCAGACTTCAACGTCTTTGCGTTTGGCATAAGAAGCTCCCACAGCAGGCGAAGTGGTGCTGGCCTTGGTTTTCTTTGCCTTGTTTTTTTTCGGGGCGTCGGCAGCATGCGTCCCTAATGCAAAACACAGTAGGAAAACAGTTAAAAAGCTTGTCAAAATGCGCATGCCTTGAGTTTAGCCTTTGTCATGCGACTGAGTGTCGTGATAAGCTGGAATCCTTATTGATTCAAATCTATCTACTGAAAAATGCCATGGGCGCTACAGGCTACTTTACACACTCGGATTGTCGTCTTCATGAAATGGGTGACGGACATCCCGAATGCCCTCAGCGACTCGATGCCATTGAGGACCGGCTGCTGATCACAGGCCTGGACCACGCGCTCACCCGAAAAGAAGCGTCTCCTGCTTCTCTGGCCGACATTGAACTGGCTCATGGCCGCATGTACATTGCTTCTTTGCGGGGCCTCAGTGATGCCCTCATTGAAGACATGCAAGCAGGGGGGCCAACCCACAGCGCGTTGGACCCAGATACTTCTATCAACGCGCACACATGGAAAGCAGCGCTGCGTTCGGCGGGCGCTGCTTTGGAAGCAACCGATGCCGTTATAGCGGGTGAAATGGAGAATGCTTTCTGCGCCGTTCGTCCACCAGGGCACCATGCCTGCCACGACAAAGCCATGGGATTTTGCTTCTTCAACAACGTGGCCATTGCCGCCAAATATGCGCTAGAACGGCATGGCCTCAAGCGTGTGGCCATTGTCGATTTTGATGTCCACCATGGCAATGGCACCGAAGACATTGTGGCTGGCGACCATCGCATCCTCATGGTTGGTTTTTACCAGCACCCGTTTTACCCAGAGGGTGGCGCACTCAAGCACGATTCCAACTTGGTTAATTTGCCCGTTCCCGCTTACACCAAGGGCATGGACATTCGGGAATTGATCGACATGATTTGGATGCCTCGACTAGAAGAACATCGCCCCGAGTTGATTATTATCAGCGCGGGTTTTGATGCCCACCGTGAAGATGACATGGGACAACTTGGTTTGGTTGAGCAAGATTATGTGTGGATCACCCAGCGCATCAAACAAGTCGCCAGTAAATATGCCAAAGGCAGAATAGTGAGTTGCTTGGAGGGGGGGTATAACCTCAGCGCTTTGTCGCGAAGTGTTGAAGCCCACATTCGTGTGTTGGCCGACGTCTAAGTTCAGAAAGATTGCACAGTGTCTCAAGCTCCTTTGATGATGAACGATCCGCTGCTTTGGTGGAGCCGCTTGAATGCCTTTGAAGCATCGCAAGAGTTGATGCTGTTTGCCGGCTGTATTGGCTTGGCTTGGGTTTTGGTCTGGGCCCTTCGACAATCCACGGCTCAGTGGGAGCTCTCGGTCTTGCTGGGCCACAAGCTTGTAGATGGCGTGCTGTTTCCCAGTCTCTTATTGGGTTTGGTTTTTGCCACTCGTACAGTGTGGGCTAAATCGCATCCCTTGTGGTTATTTGATTTTTTATTGCCTGTTTGTTTGTCCTTGGCGGCCATCCGTTTGGGCGTCAAAGTTCTTCAAGTTGCTTTCAAACAGGCCGCCTGGATCAGGCCTGTAGAGCGCAGCGTATCGTGGCTCGCCTGGGGGGCAGTGGTGCTGTGGTTAACGGGGCTGTTGCCTTTGATGTTAGAAGAGTTGGACCAAATTCATTGGAAAGTGGGTTCTTCTCATTTGTCAGTTCGAACGCTTATTGAGGGGGGGCTTACAGCTTGCTTGGTGATGTTGCTGACCTTGTGGGTGTCATCCGCCATTGAATCACGGCTGCTCAAAACATCCTCTGGCAGCGAATTGTCCTTACGCAAAGCTGTTAGCAATGCAGTGACTTCATTGCTCATGTTTGTCGGCCTGATGGTGTCTTTGTCTGCTGTTGGCATTGACCTCACGGCGCTGTCAGTGTTGGGCGGTGCAGTAGGCGTGGGCATTGGTTTTGGTTTGCAAAAACTGGCCGCCAATTACGTCAGTGGTTTTGTGATTTTGGCCGAACGCAGCATGCGAATAGGCGACAGTGTCAAAGTGGATGGCTTTGAGGGGCGCGTTACCGACATCAAAGCGCGTTACACGGTCATTCGTGCGCCCACTGGTCGTGAGTCCATCGTGCCCAACGAAATGCTCATCAATAGCCGCGTTGAAAATCTTTCGCTGGCCGATTCTCGTGTGCTTCAAGGTACATCTGTTTCTGTAGCCTACGGAAGTTCCGTCGAAAAGGTGATGGCATTGCTGATGCAAGCCTGTGAAATGCACGAGCGTGTCCTGAAAGACCCAGCCCCCTTTGTCACCTTGACGGCCTTTGGCGCTGATGGCCTAGAGTTTGGCGCGCATTATTGGGTTGACGAGCAGCAGTCGGGTTTGCTGACCTTGAAGTCAGAAATCAACATCAGCATTTTGCAATTGCTCAACGACAATCACATTGAGATTCCATTTCCGCAGCGTGTGGTTCACACACGTTCAGTCTGAAAACAGGCGCCAACGCGAAGTTCAGCGCCCTTGGTTTGATCAAGCGTGCAGTTGCGCCTTTAAAACTTGCGCACACAAACTCACAGCCGTGTTGGCTTCTTGCATCACGCGTCCCATGGTGATGAAGCCATGAATTTGACGTTCAAAGCAGATGTATTGACAAGGCACGCCCGCTTTTGACAATGCGTCGGCATACATCAAACCTTCGTCGCGTAAGGGGTCAAATCCTGCAGTCATGACAAATGCGGGGGGAAGGCCAGCGTGGTTGTTTGCAAGTTGAGGTGAAGCACGCCAATCTTTGGCGTCGTCTCGGTTCCTCAAGTAGCTCTCGGTGTAATACGCAATGGACTCTTTGGTGAGCATATAGCCCTTGCCATTGGCGTGATAAGACGCCGTGTCTTGCCACATGAGGGTGGCAGGGTAGATGAGCAACTGAAAAACGGGTTGAACAGACAAACCCTTTTGATCACGCAAACCAATGCAGGCTGCCGCAGACAAATTGCCGCCAGCACTGTCACCACCAATGGCAATGCGATGGGGGTCGATGCCTAAATTGGCAGCCTGAGACACAGTCCAATTGAAGGCGGCTACGGTGTCTTCATACGCTGCTGGAAATTTCTGTTCAGGTCCCATACGGTAATCTACAGACACCACCACCACCTCTGCTTGAAGACACAGACTTCTGCACAACACGTCATGTGTGTCCAGATCGCCAATGGTCCACCCGCCACCGTGCAGATAGACCAGGCCAGGCAGGGCGGTTTGAGTTTGCGCAGCGTGAGGGTGGTAGACCCGTACAGGTACGCTGACACCGTTGGCTGAAAAAACTTTGTCTTCAACCTTGAAAACATCGAGTGCATCGGGCTGTGTGAAAGTGCGGCGTGATCGATAAGACGCACGCGCCTCCGCTGGGGAGAGGGTGTTCACAGGAGGAACACCTTTTTCAACCATCAGCTGCATCAGCGCTTGGGCTTGAGGGTCTAGCATGTTCAATCCATCATTGAAGGTAACCACAGGCTGATGCCCGGGAAGGCCAATAAAATGCCGAGGGTGATGATCAGTACCAGCACCATAGGCCAAACGCCGCGAAAGATGGCGCCCAATCCGACTTGGGGCAGCAAAGCGTTCAACACAAACAGGTTCATGCCCACGGGCGGGGATATCAGTCCAATTTGAATCACCATGACGATGAGCACGCCAAACCAAACAGGGTCAAAACCCAATTGAACCACGATGGGGAAAAACAGGGGGATGGTCAACAAGACCATGGTCAGTTCTTCCATGACCGTCCCTAAAAGCACATAGATCAACATCATGGCTGCGACGATCATGATGGGCGACAGCCCTAAGCCAGTGATCCAATCTTTCAGCTCAAATGGCAAGCTGGTGTAGTTGACGAAGTTGGCAAAGATGGTGGCGGCAATCAACAAGGTAAACAGCATGGCGGTGGTGCGAGCTGATTCGACCAAAACTTCCATGAGCACTTTCCAGCTCAACGCTTTGCGGGCCAATGCAAAAAGAAAAGCACCCATCGCACCCATGCCGGCACCTTCCGTGGCGGTGAAGAAGCCACCATAAATGCCACCCAACACCAGTACAACCAAAACCAAAACGCCCCAGATACCGCGAACGGCTTCAAGGCGCTGCGGCCAGCTGAATTTTTCTCCAGCAGGCGCGTGTTCAGGATTTTGCCAAGTCATCACAACAACTGCGAACATCATGAGAATCGCGGTCAATATGCCAGGCAATACACCTGCTGCAAACAATTTACCAATGTGTGTTTCTGTGATGATGCCGTAAATGACCAAAATGGTGGAGGGCGGAATCATGATGCCCAGAGTACCGCCAGCAGCAATGACACCTGTCGACATGGCATCGCTGTATCCCAGTTTTTTCATGGAGGGGTAGGCCACTTTGCCCATGGTTGCGGCTGTTGCAATGGAAGAGCCGCAAATGGCGCCGAATCCTGCACAAGCGGCAATGGTGGCATGCGCCAGTCCGCCCCTGCGGTGTCCAATGAAGGTGTAGGCTGCATGAAAGAGTTCATGCGCCAAACCAGCGCGAGCCACAAAATTGCCCATGAGAATGAACAAAGGAATGACCGACAGGGTGTAGGCAAAACCAGTTTCGTGCACCACTTGAGCGGTACTGGCCAAGGCTGGCATCCAACCCCGAGTTAAGCCGATGCCGACAATGCCAACAAGTCCCATCGAAAAAGCCAAGGGCATGCGCATGAGGGCCAACAAAAAGATGGCCAAGAAGCCAAGCAAAGCGGCCGTCATACCGTGCCTCCTTCTGAGGCATTGTCATCAATGGGTAAAAAAGCTTTGATCAGATGCACCAAGCCTGTCAAGGCGCAGAGCAAACCCATGCCTTGAATGAAGGGGGCCTTGGTGATTTTGAGTTGGGCGGTGGTTTCACCGGTGACTGCAAATTCGCCACCTGTTTGCCACATCAAATAGCCCAGACCAAAGAGCAAGGCGGCTGAAACAATGTGAATGAAAGATTGTTGAATTTTACGAATCCAACCAGGCAGAAATGCATCCAAAGAATCGAACACCACGTGTTCACCTTTGAGTGAAACCAAGGGAAGCGCTGCAAAAATGACCACCACCATCAACAATTCGGTCAGCTCCAAAGAGCCGGTGATGGAATGAGACAGAAATTTTCGGCCTGAGACATCCAAAAATGTCAGCAACATAATGGCAAACAAGGCCGCTCCAGCGAGCGTGCCGCATAAAAGTTCAAGTGTTTTTTTCAAAGTTGATCCATCAAAAAAGCGGTATTTGCTGAGAAGGCAAATACCGCTGTTACTCTTAATTTCCTGGGTTTGAGACCCAAGGAAAGCTCAGATCACTTTTGCTTCTGCAGTTTGGCAATTTCAGCTCGGAATTCAGACAAAGCGCCTGAAGGATCTTTCAATCCTTTCGCTTTGGCTGCTTGCGCCCAGTCACGCTCTAATTTGATGGTGCGTGCATTGACGTCGCGGACAAAGAAGCTGTCAGCTTTGATAACTTTAACGCCATTTTTTTGCATGTTAGACAAAGCCTGATCGTCTACACGGTCCCAGGCTTTGCCAAAGCGACTTGCCACGGCTTCACCAGACAACTCATCAACCACTTTTTTGTCTTCAGCAGAAAGGGCGTTGTATTTGGCCGGATTCATCATGAAGACGAAACTGGTGTTGTAAAGGCCGCCTGGGAACTGAGTGGCAAACTTAATGATCTTGTCAATTTTGAAGGAATCAGTTGACTCCGCTGGGAAAAGTGTGCCGTCCATCACGCCGCTAGACAGCAGTTCATAAGAGTCGGGCGCGGGTTTGAGCGTGACATTCATGTCGAGCGTTTTGGAAATTTCGTTGACCATGCCACCGCCCACGCGGAATTTGAGACCGGGGAGGTCTTCAACGCGCGTGATGGGTTTCTTGGTGTTGAACACGATGCCTGGGCCGTGGGTGAAATAACCCAAGACTTTGACGCCTTGATGCTCAGCTGCGAATTCTGGGTATTTGCTGGCAACGCGGTTGAAAGCCACTGACAAAGGCTCTGCGCGATCACCCAAAAATGGAAATTCAGCCATTTGTGTCAGAACAAAACGGCCAGGGGTGTAACCGTGCACCGTGAATGAAACATCGACCAAACCGTTTTTAACGGCATCGAAAGTGCCAGGTGCTGGGGTGACGGCACGGGGGAGGATATTGCAACGAACCCGATTGGATGTTTTGCTTGCCAGGTCATCACACCATTCTTTTTGTGAGACCGACAGACCATGCGTGGGTGGAACCCAGCTCGATACTGTTAAAACCGTTTGTGCTTGTGCCAAGCCGGAGATGCCGACGAGGGTTGCCACTGTGACGGCCATCAAAGTTTTTTTCATCCGAGTGCTCCAGTAAATATTGAATCTGAAAGGGTAATTTTTATCTCAACTGATATTAATGCCAATTCCCCTACCGATTGGTCGGTGAATTCCCGAAGTTTTACAGATGTCACCCAAGTCGTCCCTGATATAAAATTCGAACGAGCGTGCTTTTTTGGGTGAAAGTCTTGAAAAAATCACAGATTAAGGCAAAATTGACGTTTACGTTAACGTCAATTAAACAAAAGGCGTTTGCGAGCCTGTTTTTATCTTGGAGATTTGGCAATGAAAATTCTTGTTCCCGTCAAAAGGGTTGTCGACTACAACGTGAAAGTGCGCGTCAAATCTGACGGCACCGGCGTAGACATCGCCAACGTCAAAATGAGCATGAACCCCTTTGACGAGATTGCGGTTGAAGAAGCGGTTCGCTTGAAAGAAAAGGGCATTGCCACCGAAGTGATCGCAGTGTCTTGCGGCGTCACACAATGCCAAGAAACATTGCGCACCGCGATGGCCATTGGTGCCGATCGCGGCATTTTGGTTGAAACGCCTGCCGATTTGGAGTTGCAACCTTTGGCGGTTGCCAAGTTGCTCAAGGCTTTGGTCGACAAAGAGCAGCCTGGTTTGATCATCTTAGGAAAGCAAGCCATTGACGATGATTGCAACCAAACCGGTCAAATGCTGGCTGCCTTGGCTGACTTGCCTCAAGCCACCTTCGCCTCCAAAGTGGAAGTGGTAGACGGCAAAGTGCAAGTAACACGAGAAGTAGATGGCGGATTAGAGGTTTTGGCTTTGTCCATGCCAGCAGTCATTACCACCGACTTGCGTTTGAACGAGCCACGCTACGTGACTTTGCCCAACATCATGAAGGCCAAGAAAAAACAGCTCGACAACTACAAGCCAGAAGACTTGGGCGTTGACGTTTCACCTCGCATCACCACCTTGAAGGTTTCTGAGCCACCTAAGCGCTCTGCCGGTATCAAGGTGCCCGATGTTGCGACATTGGTGGACAAGTTGAAGAACACAGCAAAGGTAATTTAATCATGGCTTCTTTGGTTATTGCAGAACACGACAACGCATCCATCAAGGGTGCAACTTTGAACACCGTGACTGCCGCTGTGGCTTGCGGTGGTGACGTGCACGTTTTGGTGGCTGGTCACAACGCTGCGGCCGCGGCTCAAGCCGCCGCGCAAATTGCTGGTGTGTCCAAAGTGATTCATGCCGACGCAGAAGGTCTGGCGCATGGCTTGGCCGAAAATGTGGCCGCCCAAGTGATGGCCATTGCTGGCAATTACACACACATTTTGTTCCCCGCTACAGCAAGCGGCAAAAACGTGGCCCCTCGCGTAGCCGCCAAGTTGGATGTGGCGCAATTGAGTGATGTGACTTTGGTCGTGTCTGCAGACACCTTCGAGCGTCCCATTTACGCGGGCAACGCCATTGCCACTGTGCAAAGCAAAGACAGTGTCAAAGTGTTGACCGTTCGCACCACAGGTTTTGATGCAGCAGAGGGCAGCGAGATTGCCAAGAACGATCGCCCCGAACTCACAGCCGCCAAGATCATTGTGTCGGGTGGCCGTGCTTTGGGCAGTGCCGAAAAGTTTGCCGAAGTCATCACACCGTTGGCAGACAAGTTGGGCGCAGCCATGGGTGCCAGCCGTGCAGCGGTCGATGCAGGCTATGCCCCCAACGATTGGCAAGTAGGCCAAACCGGCAAGATTGTGGCGCCTCAGTTGTATGTGGCCTGCGGTATCTCGGGTGCCATTCAGCACTTGGCCGGCATGAAGGACAGCAAGGTCATTGTGGCCATCAACAAAGACCCAGAAGCACCTATCTTCAGTGTGGCCGATTACGGTTTAGAAGCCGATCTGTTTGCCGCTGTGCCTGAGTTGGTCAATGCTTTGTGATGCGCTTGATTAAACTTGATATGTGAGTTTGAAAGGCATCCGTTGAGGTGCCTTTCTTTTATTCGGAGAATGAGATGAGTTACGTTGCCCTGCCCCCCTCAAAGACATGCTTTTCAACATCGAACACTTGGCACGCATTGACCAAGTGGCCCAAATGCCAGGCTTTGAAGACGCTGGTTTAGAAACAGCGCAAGCCGTCCTAGAAGAGTGCGCCAAGTTGAACCAAGATGTGATCGCACCTCTGAACTGGGAGGGCGACAAGAACCCCTCGGCATTTGCCAATGGCGCTGTCAAAACCACGCCAGGATTTAAAGAGGCCTTCAAGCAATATGGTGAAGGTGGTTGGCAAGGTTTGCAGCATCCCACAGACTTTGGTGGCCAAGGCTTGCCTAAAACCATTGGTGCAGCTTGTGGCGAAATGCTCAACTCTGCCAACATGAGTTTTGCGCTGTGTCCTTTGCTGACAGATGGCGCCATCGAAGCGCTGTTGACAGCGGGTTCTGATGATTTGAAAAATATTTATTTGGAGAAATTAATCTCGGGTGAATGGACTGGCACGATGAATTTGACTGAACCTCAAGCGGGTTCTGATTTGGCATTGGTGCGCACGCGTGCAGAACCCTTGCCCGATGGCACCTACAAAGTGTTTGGCACTAAAATTTACATCACCTATGGTGAACACGACATGGCCGACAACATCGTGCACTTGGTGTTGGCCCGCGTGCAAGGCGCACCGGAGGGCGTAAAGGGCATCAGCTTGTTTGTGGTTCCCAAGTTCATGGTGAACGCCGACGGCAGCTTGGGAAATCGCAACGATGTGCATTGCGTCAGCATCGAACACAAAATGGGCATCAAGGCCAGTCCAACTGCAGTGCTGCAATATGGCGACAACGGCGGCGCCATTGGCTATTTGGTGGGCGAAGAAAACCGCGGCCTAGAGTACATGTTCATCATGATGAACGCTGCACGTTATGCGGTGGGCGTTCAAGGCATTGCCATTGCAGAGCGTTCTTACCAAAAGGCTGTTCAGTACGCCAAAGACCGCGTACAAAGCCGGCCTGTCGATGGCAGCATGAACACCTCGGCACCCATCATTCATCACCCAGACGTGAAGCGCATGCTCATGACCATGCGAGCCAGCACAGAGGGTTGCCGCGCCTTGGCCACCGTGGCAGCTGCAGCCTATGACGCTGCGCATCATCACCCCGATGCTGAAGTGCGTCAACAAAATGCACTGTTCTATGAATTCATGGTGCCCCTGGTCAAGGGCTACAGCACCGAGATGAGTTTAGAGGTGACGTCACTGGGCGTGCAAGTACACGGCGGTATGGGTTTTATCGAAGAAACGGGTGCTGCGCAGTACTACCGCGATGCCAAAATTTTGACCATCTATGAAGGCACAACGGCCATTCAAGCGAACGACTTGGTAGGCCGTAAAACAGCGCGTGATGGCGGTCAAACTGCCAAGGCATTGGCAGGACAAGTTGAACAAACAGAAAATGAATTGTTGTCCAACAGCAATGCAGATGCACAAGCCGTGGGCCGTCGTTTGAAGGCTGCGCGTTTGGCTTTCTTGGACGTGGTCAACTTTGTGGCCAGTAACACAAAAGCCAACCCCAATGATGTGTTTGCGGGCAGCGTGCCATACCTCATGTTGACTGGCAATTTGATGGCAGGCTGGCAAATGGGCCGCGCTTTGTTGGTGGCCTTGGCGCAAAGTGCACAGGGCACCGACAAAGCCTTCATGGATGCCAAAGTGACCACCGCGCGTTTTTATGCCGATCATTTGCTGAGCCGCGCCCCTGGCGTTCGCGACAGCATTGTGGAAGGTGCAAAGTGCGTGACAGAGCTTTCTCTAGAAGCTTTCTAAAATCTGCCTTTTATCAAAATAAATACATTCTGGAGACTGCATGTCTAAATTACCCGCCGTTCTGGCCAATTTGCCTTTCCCGGTGATTGCCTCACCATTGTTCATCATCAGCAACCCGAAGTTGGTGATTGAGCAATGCAAGGCGGGTGTTGTGGGTTCCATGCCCGCTTTGAATGCCCGTCCTGCAGCGCAACTTGAAGAGTGGCTGATTGAAATCACCGAAACTTTGGCTGCTTACAACAAAGCCAATCCAGACAAGCCTGCTGCGCCTTTTGCAATCAATCAAATTGTTCACAAAAGCAATGATCGCTTAGAACACGACATGGCCATGTGTGTGAAGTACAAGGTGCCAATCATCATTACATCGCTGGGTGCACGTGAGGACATCAACCAAGCCGCGCACAGCTATGGCGGCATTGTGTTGCATGACATCATCAACAACAAGTTTGCGCACAAGGCCATTGAAAAGGGCGCTGACGGCCTGATCGCAGTGGCTGCCGGTGCAGGTGGGCATGCGGGTGAAAAAAGCCCCTTCGCATTGATTCAAGAAATTCGCCAATGGTTTGCTGGCCCCATTGCATTGTCTGGTTCTATTGCCAGTGGTAATGCCATTTTGGCCGCGCAAGCCATGGGCGCTGACTTCGCCTACATTGGTTCCGCATTCATTGCGACGCTTGAAGCGCGTGCTGCAGAAGAATACAAACAAGCCATTGTCGATTGCAATTCCGACGACATTGTTTACAGCAATCTGTTCACCGGTGTTCATGGCAACTACTTGGCGCCTTCTATCAAAGCAGCTGGCCTTGATCCTGCCAATCTGCCCGTGTCCGATCCTTCAGCCATGAATTTTGGCGGCGATGCCAAAAAAGCATGGAAAGACATCTGGGGTTGCGGTCAGGGTATTGGTGCCATCAATGCCGTCCTTAGCACTGCAGACCTCGTAGCCAAACTGAAGCAAGAATACGCAGCAGCTCGCGCACGCTTGGCGCTTTAAGTTTCAACAAGGTCTTCGTGCAGTCTCAGCGTTCGGAGGTCATTGACCTCTTCAAGGCCTTTGCGTGCGTGTTAATTGTGTGGCACCACTTGGCTCTCTATGGCCCGATGTCGGATGTGGTCTATCACTGGATACCCAACTTTATTGGTTTGCTGTTTGACCATGGCTTGCTCGCAGTGCAAGTTTTCTTGGTGGTTGGCGGCTACTTGAATGCCAAGTCTTGGACACGTGCCTTGGCACAAGCTGAGTTTAAGTTCTTGCCGCTTTTGGGGTCGCGCTATCAACGCTTGACGATCCCTTTGTTGACCGCTCTGAGTTTTACAGTGGCCGTGACAGCCTTGGTTCGGCCTTATTTTGATCACCCCTCGCTGTCAGATTCACCCAGCCCCTTGCAGGTCGTGGCACATATTTTATTGTTGCAAGATGTGATGTATTTCGAAGCCTTCTCCGCAGGGATTTGGTATGTTGCCATCGACTTTCAGTTGTTTGCGATGGCCCTGATTTGTGCTGCATTGGCACATCGTTGGCAGGCTATGACTCGGCAAGGCTCAGTCGTACGCAAAGCGCTTGGCATGTGGTCTGTATTGACCCTGGGCTCTTTGTTTGTTTGGAACCTCAACCCCTTGAGTGAAATATGGGGCACCTATTTTTTCTGCGCTTACGGTTTGGGTTTGTGTGTGGGGTGCTGGCGGGTGGCAGGGATCAGGCTGAACTACCAAAGCTTGGCACTTTTAATTGTGTTGCTAGGTCTAGCGGCTTGGGTCTATCAACCCAGAATTCGATGGGCTGTGGCCATTGCCATGGCGGTACTTTTGGCACTCTATGAGGCTTCCGATTGCAGGCCTTTGCCATTGCTTAAAGCGACTTGGATAGAGTCTTTGTCGAATGTTTCCTACGCCGTCTTTCTGATTCATTTTGGGGTCAGCGTGTTGGTGAGTGCAGTGGTCTACACACACTGGTCAGAAAGTTTGGTCGCGAATGCCCTGGGCATGCTTATTTCATTCGGTCTATCGTTGTTGTTTGGCGCATGGTTGCATCAACAAGTAGAAAAACAGCCGCCCAGCTGGAAAAGATTCACGCAGTGGGCGGCCACCTTTGCAGCCACCTGCACTGCAGTGATGCTGCTTACTTGATCAACGCGGCTTGTTGGCTGTCGGTGACCTTGCCTTGGATATAGGCGAGGGCAGCTTCAACTTGATCAATCAGGATCAGGCATAAGTCGCCAGAAGATAAACGCGCCAAGGCTGTATCAATGGCGTTGAACTCGCCTTGAATGTCTTGAACATGCGTGGTGCGCGGAGCACCGTTTAAGCCTTCGCGCAGCAGTTGAATCACTTCGCCATCGCTGCGGCCACGTTGGCAGGCATCTTGATACAAAATGACTTCGTCAAATGCAGTGCCCAAAATTTGGGTTTGATCGCGAATGTCTTGGTCGCGACGATCGCCAGCACCGCTGATGACCACCACGCGTTTTTCGGCGGGCATGTTGTCTACTGCTTGTACCAAGGCTTGAATGGCGTCAGGGTTGTGTCCGTAATCGGCAATCAGGGTGGCGCCCTTGTAGTCAAACACATTGAAACGGCCAGGCACACCTTGAATGTCACTGATGAACGTTGACAGACCTTGCGCAATGGTGTCCCAAGGTACATTGACCGCCCAGGCAGCAGCAACTGCTGCCATGACGTTTTCTGTTTGGAATCCAATTTGACCTTGTCGGGTGAGCGGAACTTGGGCCAAGTCGATGCGAAAAGACTTTTTACCCTGTTGGGCCACGATGTGACCATTCTCTGTGTAGACCACACGCTTGCCTTGTGCACGGTGGGTTGCCAAGACAGGGTGGTGCGGGTCCAGCGCAAAGAAGGTGACATTGCCTGGACACATGTTGGCCATCATGGCCACTTGAGGATCGGCGGCATTCAAAACAGCCATGCCATCGGGCGCGACATTGAGCACAATGACGCGCTTCAAAACCGACAAGTCTTCTAGGGTGGTGATGTAGTTCAAGCCCAAGTGGTCACCCGAGCCCATGTTGGTGACGATGGCCACTTGGCACCGGTCAAAGGCCAAGCCTTCGCGCAGCAGACCGCCACGGGCTGTTTCAAACACAGCCGCATCGACATCGGGGTGCATCAACACATTGCGCGCGCTGCGAGGACCACTGCAATCGCCATCGTCAATTTGACGGCCGTTGACGTACACACCATCGGTGTTGGTCATGCCCACACGCAGATTGTTTGCCTTTAGCAGGTGAGCGGTGAGGCGCACCGTTGTGGTTTTGCCATTGGTACCGGTGACGGCAATGACAGGAATTCGGCCGTTGTCGCCATTGGGGAACATGTGATCGATGACAGCTTTGCCGACATTGCGGCCTTTGCCGAATGAGGGGCTGATGTGCATGCGCAAACCGGGTGCCGCATTGACTTCGACAATGCCGCCGTTTTGTTCTTCCAGAGGTTTTAAGACCGACTCGCAAACCACATCGACGCCGCAGATGTCGACCCCCACCATTTGCGCAGCAGCGACAGCACGTGCTGCAACTTCTGCATGCACGTCGTCTGTGACGTCGGTGGCCGTGCCACCCGTCGATAAATTGGCGTTGTTGCGAAGAATGACGCGACGGCCTTTTTCTGGCACCGAGTTGGGTTCGAGATCTTGTAACTTCAAGCGCCCAATGGCAATGTCGTCGAACTTAATTTTGGTCAGCGATGTGGAGTGGCCATCGCCGCGTCGTGGGTCGGCATTGACCTGCTCAACCAATTGCCGAACTGTGTGAACGCCATCGCCAACAACCAAAGGTGGTTCACGGCGTGCCGCTGCCACCAATTTGTTGCCCACCACCAAAAGCCGATAGTCGCTGCCTGGCAGAAACTTTTCAACCAACACTTCGCCATAGCGAGCGGCAGTGTCGTAGGCTTGGTTGAACAGATCGCGATCGGTGATGTTGACTGTCACACCTTTGCCCTGGTTACCGTCTTGGGGTTTGACCACCACGGGTAGACCAATGCTGATTGCAATGTTCCAGGCGTCTTCAAGGTCTTTGGCGGGACGACCGAGTGGGACGGGCACACCGGCAGCCAACAACAATGACTTGGTGAGGTCTTTGTCTTGGGCGATAGATTCGGCAATGGCGCTGGTGGTGTCTGTTTCTGCAGCCTGAATGCGTCGCTGCTTAGAGCCCCATCCAAATTGGACCATGCTGCCTTCAGTGAGGCGGCGGTAAGGGATGCCTTTGAGTACCGCGGCGTCGACAATTGAACCTGTTGAAGGACCCAAGCGGACATCTTCGTCCAAGTCGCGCAATTCTTCGAGGGCTTGGTTCAAATCAAACGAAGATTGAGTTTCCACTGCTTGGCAGAGCCTCTCAGCCCAACTGAGCGCCAAACGGCCCACAGCTTCTTCTGTGTACTGCACCACCACTTGGTAGACACCTTCTTCTTCAGTGGCGGTGGTACGGCTGAAGGTGACGGGACAACCTGCTTGATTTTGCAAGCTCAGTGTTATTTTTTCCAAGGCATGTGCCATGCTGGCGGGCTGACCGGGTCGAGTGCCTTCCACGGGGCCAACAGCTGGAAAAATGCGACGGAGTTGTTTTTCAAAATCGTTGCCAGGCAACATCTCACGCTCGTCTGGCTTGCAGCTGACGATGGCTTCAATGCTGGTTTGGCGACTCCATAAATTGGGTCCCCGCAGAGCTCTTATTCTTGAAACTTCCATGAAGCAGTGATCCTGGTTGAAGCGCTTTAATTTTGAATGCGGCAATTGAGTAAGTTGGCAGTGCCCGTATCAGTGGGCACCTGGACTTTGGCCAAAACTCTTGATGCCTGCTCTGATCAAATCAGTTTGGATGCCAAGTGCCCAAGCTGCGGCCGAGGCTGCAAGTACTTCGACACAAGAGAGGTGCTGGTTTTTAAACAGACGATCGATGGCGGGTAGTTGGCGGTTGAGCGCCTCAATTTCTTGATCGCCTTGGGCCAAAACCAAATGATGCTTGCGCCAAAATACAACGCGACCATTTTCGCTGCGGTGCTTGACAATGATGGGGTGATCTTCTGAGTTGGCAAAGTAGGTGACTTCACCGTCGCAATATTGCGCCAAGTTGGCCACATCTGCGTCTTCAGCGTTCAAGACAGCCATGCCATTGGACAGCACCACGTCCATTTGGGTGCGAATGACATTTGGCATTTGCGCATCACTTTGGATATAAAGATCTTGTAGGCCTTCTGCCTTGGGCATGGACGTGATAACCCCAACCTGGCAACGGTCGTAGGGCAGACCTTCGGACAACAAATGACGCGCGGTGGTTTCAAATACGGCAGCCTGCACTGAACGATTGATGAGCAGGCGTTGAGCTGACTCCCATTCCATGCCATTTTGATTTTGCAGACAGCGTTGGCCCAAGAACAAACCTTTGGCAGAGGCCAGACCTGTTTGAAGTCCCTGCAAATGCAGAAGCCAAGCAATGAGATGGCTGGCGCCAGTGGTGTTCTCTTGACCGATGAGGCCCACCACAGGAATTCTTGGCTCGGAATCTGGGTCGAATAAATGCGCTGCAATGGCTTGGCCGACAGGTCGAGCAGCGCCAGTGGCAGGTTTTAAGTGCATGAGCAAACCAGGGCCTGCGTTAACTTCCACAATGGCAGCGCCTTGCGCTTTCATGGGCTTGGAAATGTCTTGCGCGACCAGGTCAACGCCGGCAATGTCAAGGCCAACAATGCGCGCTGCCAACGCAGCCAACTCGGCCACATCGGGGTGGACCAGATCTGTGACGTCCATGGCCATGTTGCCAGTGCGCATGACCAAGACATTGCGATCTTTTTCGGGCACGCTGCTGCCAGTGAGGCCTTGGCGCTTGAGTTCTAGCACCGCAGTGGTGTGGTCTTTGAGGCGAATGGTGTCGAGGGGGAAGTCTTCTTCTTCGCCGCGTCGTGGGTCTGAATTGATTTGCATTTCAATCAACTGCTCGACCGTATGGACGCCGTCACCCACGATGCTGGCAACTTCGCCTTTGTTGGCGGCGACCACTTTGCCGCCAACCACCAACAAGCGGTGTTCGTCGCCCAAAATGTGTCGCTCGACCAAGACATCGCTGCCCTCGGCTTCAGCCAAATGGTAAGCTGCTTCGACTTCGGCTTGTGTGCGCAACTCGAGTGAAACACCGCGGGCGTGGTTGCCATCGACAGGCTTGACGCAGACAG
Source organism: Pseudomonadota bacterium (assembly GCA_041172085.1). Classification (GTDB taxonomy): domain Bacteria; phylum Pseudomonadota; class Gammaproteobacteria; order Burkholderiales; family Burkholderiaceae_C; genus Limnohabitans_A. Next base: position 42,922 of record JBEDKQ010000030.1, read on the forward strand.
GCAGGCCAATGTCTTGGGCGGCTTCCCATGCCTCTTCAGGGGAGGCCACGTTGCGACCCTCGGGCACGGGCACGCCGCAATTGGCAAGCAGGCTCTTGGTCAGGTCTTTGTCTTTGGAGACACCTTCTGCGATGGCACTGGTCTGGTCGGTTTCGGCCGTCCAAATTCGGCGTTGGTTGGCACCATAGCCCAATTGAACCAAATTGCCATCGTTCAGGCGAATAGCGGGGATGTTGCGCTCGGCTGCGGCATCGACAATGCAGGCTGTGCTGGGTCCGATGCACAGACGGTCGACCATTTGGGTGAGGTCGGCAATGACTTGTTTAACAGGGTAGGTCCGGTTTTCTATAGCTGCCATGACCAAGTCCCGGGCGGCCTGCAGGGCGGCGCGGCTGACAGTTTCATTGCGGGTGCGGATGACCACCTTGTAGATACCACGGGGGCCGGCCTCACGTGCCTTGCCAAAACCAGTTTGCATGCCTGCGCGATTTTGCAGTTCCAAGGCCACATGTTCCATGATGTGGCCGGGCCAGGTGCCTTCAGCCAAACGTTGGAGGAAGCCGCCTCGCTCGCCAACACTGCAGCGATGCTCGATGAGGCCAGGCAACATTTCTTGAAGGCGTTCGTTGAAACCAGGAAGCACGTTGGAAGGGCAATCTTCCAGATCGCCAATGTCAATCCAAGCCTCGAGCACAGGACGGTAAGTCCAAATGTTGGGACCCTTGAGGTGGGTCATTCGCAAAAATTTGATGTCTTTAGAACTCATTTCCGTGGGCCTGACGATTCTGAGCGACGGCACCGAGCGATTCGAGTCCGGGGATACAATGACTGGCCAGTTGCAACACTGGCAATGATCGTCTGATAAACAAGGTGCATGGGCTGTGTCCTGGCCGCTTCTTTTGCTGTTTTTGTTTGCCGCCAACACGTGTTGACTCTTGCTGTTTGAACTTTTATGAACTCCAAATCCCATCCTCCCACTGACTTGCTGGGATTGCCGTTGTTCTGGCAGGAGGGCGTGTTGTCTCAAGTTCACCTTGGTGAAAACGTCCTAGCCTGGCTAGAGGTTGACTTGAATGATGAATTAAGCTTCAAAAAAAACCTTGTTATTCTGACCGATCAAAGAGTGATCTCCACCGATCAGGTCCAAAAAAGTTGGAATTTCTGGTCTCTCAGCCCTGATTTGAGCCTTCGGGTACTGGACCATGCGGGCGTTGGCACCTTGGCGTTGCATCAGGGCGGTCGTCGCCTGGCTGCCTGGCGATTCACGTTAGGACTTGAAGCCGCTGTTTTGCGTTGGAAATTGCGTTTTGAGAATCAGCAGCAGCAGGTTACCCAAACGACCAGTTTTCTGGGATTGCCAATCGGTAGCCCTGACGAGGGCAGCTCTGGCGAACCTGGCCTTGGTGTGATGCGACATGTTTTGTGTCCCGTATGTCAGAACGTTGTCGATGCGTCTGACGACGAGTGCCCAGTTTGCCTGGAAAAAGAACAAACCCCAACGTCCACCTGGACGCTTTTCAAACTCTGGCGATTTGCCAAGCCTTATCAGTGGCAGTTGTTGATGGGCTTTGTCTTAACCTTGGCCTCCACTGCGGCCACCTTGGTGCCGCCCTACCTGACCATGCCCCTGATGGACGATGTCCTCATCCCTTACCAAAACGGCAAGCCCATTGATCCCGTCACAGTTTCTTGGTATTTGCTTGGCTTGTTGGCATCTGCATTGGTGGCGTGGGGCTTGGGTTGGATCAAAACATACATCTTGGCCTTGGTGTCCGAGCGCATTGGCGCAGACTTGCGCACCACCACGTATCAGCATCTGCTGAAGTTGTCGTTGGAGTATTTTGGTGGTCGACGTACCGGCGACTTGATTGCCCGCATTGGCAGCGAGACCGATCGCATCAATGTGTTCTTGTCCTTGCACTTGCTCGACTTTGCCACCGATGTTTTGATGATCATGATGACGGCCATCATCTTGTTTTCGATCAACCCCACGCTGGCGCTGGTCACTTTGTTGCCACTGCCATTCATTGGTTGGCTGATTCATGTGGTGCGTGAAAAGCTGCGCACGGGTTTTGAAAAAATTGACCGCGTTTGGTCTGAAGTGACCAACGTCTTGGCCGATACCATTCCTGGAATTCGTGTGGTCAAAGCCTTTGCGCAAGAAGACCGCGAAGCTCAGCGCTTTATCGATGCCAACAAACACAATTTGGCAGTGAACGATCGGTTGAACCGCGTATGGTCAGTGTTTTCGCCTACCGTCACGTTGATGACCGAAATTGGTTTGTTGGTGGTCTGGGGATTTGGTATTTGGTTGGTGTCCAAAGATCAAATCACAGTGGGGGTGCTCACGGCATTTTTGGCTTACATCGGCCGCTTTTACACCCGACTTGATTCCATGAGCCGCATTGTGTCTACCACGCAAAAAGCCGCTTCAGGCGCCAAACGAATTTTCGAAATTCTGGACCATGTGTCTAGCGTACCCGAACCTGTTAATCCAGTGTCATTGCCCAAAGTCGAAGGGCGGATTACCCTCACCCATGCCAGCTTCCGTTATGGCAACCGTGCTGTGATCAAGCAATTGAATCTGGACATTCAACCAGGTGAGATGATTGGTTTGGTGGGGCACAGTGGTTCGGGTAAAAGCACCTTGGTCAATTTGATGTGTCGTTTTTATGATTTGTCGGAGGGCAGCATTGCGCTTGACGGCGTTGACATCAAACAACTCAAGGTGGCAGATTACCGCAGGCACATTGGCTTGGTATTGCAAGAACCGTTTTTGTTCTTTGGCACCATTGCCGACAACATTGCGTATGGCCTGCCAGATGCCACTCGGGAAGACATTGTGGCGGCTGCACGTGCTGCCCATGCCCATGAATTTATTTTGCGAATGCCTCAAGGTTATGACTCATTGGTGGGCGAGCGGGGCCAAGGTTTGTCGGGTGGTGAGCGTCAGCGAATTTCAATTGCCCGCGCCTTGCTGATCAACCCGCGCATTTTGATTTTGGACGAAGCAACATCTGCAGTCGATACTGAAACTGAAAAAGAAATCCAAAACGCACTGGACAATTTGGTTCGCGGACGAACCACCATTGCCATTGCTCACCGCCTGTCCACCTTGCGAAAAGCCGATCGCTTGGTTGTGATGGACAAGGGCCTTATCGTGGAAGAGGGTACGCACGATGTGTTAATCGAGCGCAAAGGGGCGTATTGGCGTTTGTATGAAGCCCAGCAACGGCAAGCCGAATCGGAAGGTGCTGTTTTAAGAGAGACTGCAACATCATGAACCAGTCTTTGACGAACATTCAATTTGACCAAGGCCCATCGGGCAGATGGTACTTTGTGAGCGCCGAGGGCGTTCAATACGATCATGTCATGGCAGTCCGTTCATTTCCGGTGGCTGCGCCTGAAGAAGGTATTGCGGTGGTGGATGTTGACGGCAAAGAGTTGCTATGGATACCGCACTTGAACCTGTTGTCTGACACGGTTCGCGTCAATGTCTTAAGGGCCATGACCCAGCGCGAGTTCATGCCGCAAATATTGAAGTTGCTAGGGGTAAGCAGTTTTGTAACACCCAGCATTTGGGACATTGAAACCGATCGAGGCTTCACCACCTTGCTGCTGAAGGGCGAAGAAGACATTCGGCGCCTCTCGGCCAGCGTCCTTTTGGTAACCGATGGCCACGGTGTTCAGTTTTTAATTCGTGACATTGCCCAAATGGACCGCCAATCGCGTAAGTTGCTCGATCGCTTTTTATGAAGCTGTGCGGCAGTCCGCATGAACATCTAATTGGGCTTGATAAACCTCGGTGCTCACACCCACCATGCCCAGCACAGAGTGAAAATAATTGTCGTGTGTCAAAGCGGTATCGGTTTTCTTTTTCAGGCAGGCACGTGACAATCCTGTTTGATTCTCAAATCGTTTCGACCACCAAGTGATCCAAGGAACGCGTTTTTGCACATCGGGTGCCACTCGATAAGGCAGGCCATGCAAATACAAATTGTTTTCCCCCAACGATTCACCATGATCTGAAACATACAGCATGGCTGTTGCGTGTGATGCGTCAGATTTTTTCAGCCACTGAATAGCCTGGCTGAGGAAGTGATCTGTATAGAGAATGGTATTGTCAAAGGAGTTGACCACTTGTTCACGTGAGCATTCTTGAAGCGCATTGCTTTTGCACTCAGGTTGAAATTTTTTGAAGTTGTCAGGCACTCGCTTGTAGTACGCAGGCCCATGGCTGCCCATTTGGTGCATGACCACCACCACACCCTTTTCACGACGCTCTGCTGGCAAGGCTTGAATGCGCTGGTCCAATTGGTGGAGCATGATCTCATCGAAACACTCTCCGCCTTTGCACAAAGTAGGATGTTGAAGTTCTTTGGTGAGTGCTTGTGGTACCCGCTCGCAAACACCTTTGCAGCCCGATTGATTGTCAATCCACAAGACAGCCAAGCCCGCGTGATGGAGAACGTCGATCAGACTTTCGTAATTGTTTTTGCGAGACTCAAAGTTTTCTTTGCCCAAATGTGAAAACATACAAGGTACAGAAGTGGCTGTGCTTGTGCCACACGACATGACGCCGCGAAGGCTCACAATTTCCTCTTTGGACAGTTCGGGCGTGGTGTTGCGCTCGTAACCATTGACGCCAAAATTGCCCATGCGGGCGGTTTCACCCAATACCAACAAAATCAGGGGTGGTTTGTCGGTGGTCTTGGTAGCGGCCAGTTTGGCATCTTGACCGACGGGTAGCAAAGTTTTGTTGTCGCGTTGGAAGGGCTTGGCAGCCACCATGCCAATGGCGTAATAACTGTTGAGCGGGTTGACCAAATAGCGCAATTGGGTGTTGTTGCGCATGATGGAAGAGAAGTCCTGAAAAATGGCCAACAAAGAGGCCACAATGATCGCAATGGAGATCACAGCCATAAGGACATTGGTCATCAATTGCTGACCCAGTCGCAGCGACTTGACTGGCGTTTTCCAAAGCACCCAGCAGGGCAAGATGCCGAAAATTGCCAAGCTGACCAGCATGCGCCAATTGAACAAGTCCAGGGCTTCTTTGGTGTCCGTCTGAATCACGTTGGTAATCATGGTGCTGTCAATCACGATGCCGTAACTCATCATGAAATAGGCACCACTGGCGGCACTCAAAAAGAAAACCATCAGGACGGGTTTCAGTAATTTGCCCCAATTGAGCAAACTCAGCAGGGTGGTCAACGCACCTGTAATGATGACGCCAAAGCCTAGGGTAAATGCCACACCGCGCAAGCCATTCACGTCAGGCAATTGGTGGACTTGATCCCATAAGGCATAGTTGCCAGCACTTGCAAGCCAGACACTGCCCAGCAAGGCCACCCAAGCGGGATGCCATGCTGTGGTTTGGGAAGATTGAAATCTTTGGCGTTTGGAGGTCATAGGCTGAAGTTTATCGCCTCAACCCCTCATCCTGGCCAAATGGAGGCATGTTCTGGCACAACAGCCCGCATTTTGAGTTCTCTCTCGATTCTTTGGCGCAGGGCGTCTGAGGCGTCTAGTTCGCCATGAACGACATAAACTTGTGCTGGCCTTTGAGGTATTTTTTTCAGCCACGCCAAGAGCTGATGGCCATCTGCGTGCGCCGATGCCGAATTCAACTGAACAATCTCAGCAGCCACTGGCATGTCTTTGCCATGCAATCGAACAGTAGACGCGCCACTGGCCAAAGTTGCGCCACGTGTCCCAGGCGATTGAAAACCAGTCAGGATGACCATGTTGCGATGCTTGCCTACGTGGTTTGCCAAATGGTGCAGCACTCGACCGCCAGTGGCCATGCCACTGGCAGACAAAATGACCATCGGGCCATGGCGTTTGACCAAAGCTTTGGACTGCTCGGGGGTTTCAATCATGGTGGCCACGTGGTCCATGGCTTGCACTTCTTCGGCACTCAGACGGTGTTCACCCATATGGCGCTTGAACAAAGCCGTGGTGTGGACGGCCATGGGACTGTCTAGAAAGATGGGCAGGCCATGCGGAATTGCGCCTTGCTGTTTCAGTTGCGCAATGCTGTGCAGAATGGCTTGCGCACGACCTACCGCAAATACTGGCACAACCGCCACACCACCACGCGCAGAGACTCTCTTCAATGCCTCTCCCAACTCTGCGTTGACGTTTTCTTCGGGGTGAATCCGATTGCCATAGGTCGACTCAATCAGCACTGTATCGGCTTCAGGGGGGGCATCGGGTGGATTCATCAGGCTGTCGTCGGGACGGCCTAAGTCACCTGAAAATAGGATCCGTCTGCCGCCAACTTCCAGCAGCAAACTGGCGGCGCCTAAGATGTGTCCCGCGCTACTGAACTTGGCATGCCAGCCTTGAATGGGTTGAAACCAAGTGCTGAGTTTTTCAACATGAAACTGTTGCATGCAGGCCTTGGCGTCTCGTTCTGTGTACAGAGGCAAAGCAGGGCTGTGTTTGGAGTAGCCATGCTTGTTCGCAAAGTAGGCGTCTTCCTCTTGAATGTGGCCACTGTCTGGCAACAAGATGCCGCACAAATCGCGGGTGCCAGAGGTGCTGTGAACTTTGCCTGCAAAGCCATTGCGTGCCAGCAGCGGCAAGTAGCCACTGTGGTCTAGATGGGCGTGGGTCAGAATGACCGCATCAACATCTTTGGGCGGCGTGGGGCAAGGATCCCAATTGCGCAGGCGCAGTTGTTTGTAACCCTGGAACAAACCGCAATCGACCAACAGCTTTTTACCGTTGTGCTCAATGCAGTATTTGGACCCGGTGACTGTATTGGCACCGCCTAAGAAACGAATGTTGAGTGTCATGAGCCCATGTTAGGCCGATGGACCAACATGGACTTGACTTGGATCAAGCAAAGTGATGAACGAAATAACCGATCTGTTCGCGCATTAAGCGCCGAACAAACCTTTGAGTTTGTCAGTCCAGCTGTTGCCTGTGGGCATGTGCTTGGCGCCCCCTTTTTGCAAAGACTCGTCGAACTCTTTGAGCAGCTTGCGCTGGTGCTCTGTCAGTTTGACAGGCGTCTCAACAGTGATGTGGCAGTACAAGTCGCCAGGATAGCTGGCACGAACGCCTTTGATGCCTTTGCCGCGCAAACGGAACTGCTTGCCAGTTTGCGTGCCTTCTGGAATGTCGATGGCTGCTTTGCCGTTGAGTGTGGGCACATCGATTTCGCCGCCCAAAGCAGCTTTTGAAAAACCGATGGGCACGGAGCAATGCAGGTCATCGCCATCGCGCTCAAAAATCTCGTGTTTCTTAAGACGAATTTCTATGTACAAATCGCCTGGTGGACCGCCATTGGTGCCCGGTTCACCGTTGCCAGTGCTTCGAATGCGCATGCCGTCGTCAATGCCCGCAGGGATTTTGACTTCGAGTGTCTTTTGCTTTTTGAGCTTGCCTTGACCGCTGCAAGAAGGGCAGGGGTCGGAGATGATTTTGCCGGAGCCACGGCAGTGTGGGCAGGTTTGCTGCACACTGAAAAAACCTTGTCGCATTTGGACCGTGCCCGAACCTTGGCAGGTGCCACAGGTTTTAGCGCTGGTGCCTTTCTTGGCGCCAGAGCCATCGCAAGGCTCGCACTCTTCCCAGCCAGGAATTCGAATTTGCGCGTCTTTGCCAGCGGCCGCTTCTTCCAAGGTGACTTCCATGGCGTAGCTCAGATCGCCTCCGCGGAACACTTGACGACCACTGCGGCCACCCCGTTGCTGGCCAAAGATGTCACCAAAGATGTCGCCAAAGGCTTCACCAAAACCGCCAAAGCCTTCCGCGCCACCTGCGCCACCGCGCATGTTGGGGTCGACACCGGCGTGGCCGTACTGGTCGTAGGCCGCACGTTTTTGCGCATCCGACAACATCTCGTAGGCCTCTTTGACCTCTTTGAATTTGGCTTCTGCGTCTTTGGCGTCGTCGCCCTGATGACGGTCAGGGTGGAACTTCATTGCC
>JBEDKQ010000031.1:0-19318 GCA_041172085.1 Pseudomonadota bacterium
GTGGGGAGGCGCAAGCCAGAATGGACAGTTAGATTTTGCAGTGCAGCGGCCTACTTGGACAACGCCCATCCATCAACTCATGGTGGCCAACAAAGTCAGTATTTTTTTTCAAGGGCATGATCACATTTGGGTCCGCCAAAAGCTGGATGGCGTTACCTACCAAACTTTGTCTCAACCTGCAGACCCCAATTACACCCTTTGGAATGCAGATGCTTACCTGACGGGAGATAAGTTTCCAAACACGGGCTACACGCGCGTGAGTGTGAGCCCCAATCAAGTCAAAGTTGATTACGTTAGAACTTACCTCCAAAAAGACGAAGGTCCTGGTAAGGTTCATGGCGAAGTCGCCTTTACCTACACATTACCTTGAGGTGGTCTGATGGTGTTTCAATCATTGCGCTTGTGCTTTTTGATTTTTGTGGCCGTTGTATGTGTCAGTTGTGGCGGGGGTGGAGGAGGAGTCACGGAAACAGGCAGTGTTACAACGCCTACCGTGACGACACCAGTTGTACCAGATACCACGCAGGTCTTTGAAGGCAATATTTTGTTGGCGGCGCCAACTGAAACAAGCATCAAAATGCTCGTGCTCACTCCACGCTCTGGTACCGTTAGCGTGGCGTATCAATCAAACTTGGCGATGCAGGATATTCAAATGGCGGCCGGCATCATCACCCCCAACGTCCCCAAAGAAATTCAATTGACGGGTCTCAAACCCAATACGCGCTACACCTACAAACTGACCCTGCAAACCGCCACAGCTAGCTTGGTCTCGTCAACCTACAGCTTCAGTACGGCCAAGCCTCTTGGTTCATCATTTACCTTCACGCTTCAAGCCGATTCACATCTAGATGAAAATTCAGACTTGGCGGTATACAAGCAAACCTTGAGCAATGTTTTGTTGGATCAACCCGACTTCCACATTGATTTGGGCGATACTTTCATGACGGAAAAATACAGCGAACCGCTAACCGCCACGTTGCAAGCTGCTACCAACCCTGCCATCGTCAATCAACGTTATGAGTATGAGCGAAATAACTTTGGATTAATCACCCATTCCGTCCCTTTGTTTTTGGTCAATGGCAATCACGATGGTGAATTGGGTTGGTTACTGAGTGGCACTAAAAACGCCCTTCCAGTGTGGGCAACATCAGCAAGACAAACTTATTTCGCTAATCCAAAGCCCGACGGATTTTATCTGGGAGACACATTGAAAGATGCTTTGACGGGTGATCGAGCCTCGTGGTACGCGTGGCAATGGGGCGATGCCTTGTTTGTGGTGCTTGATCCTTATTGGAGCAGTCCTGCTCAGTCAAGCAAAGATGGCTGGAATCTCACCTTGGGCGAAAGGCAATACCAATGGCTAGCCAAAACACTGGCAGACAGTCAAGCCAAGCACAAAATGGTTTTCATACACAACCTGGTGGGTGGGCTGGATGGTCAAATGCGAGGAGGCGTTGAGGCCGCGCCTTTTTTTGAATGGGGAGGAAAGAACTTAGACGGCAGTTTCGGATTTGGCGCTCGAAGACCAGGTTGGGACTTGCCCATTCATGCTTTGTTGGTAAAGCACAAAGTGAAGGCTGTATTTCATGGTCATGACCACTTGTATGCCAAGCAAGATTTAGATGGCATTGTGTATCAAACGGTACCACAACCAAGTGCTAAAAACTTTAGCAGTGGCGCCAGTTTGGCCAAGGATTATCACTACAATTCCGGCGACATACAAAGTAGCTCGGGTCACTTGCGAATCAGAGTGACGCCCACTCAAGTTGCTTCTGAATATGTCCGTTCGTGGTTACCTTCACAAGAAACTTCAACACGTAAAAACCGGCAAGTAGATGCCTCATGGTAAATTAATTTCGTGACAGGAATTTGCCAAGTCCATGTTTGGAATTTTTGCCATTTTCGAATGACCATTCACCATTGATCATCACCTTGTGAATGCCTTTACACATTTGTATGGGGTGGTCAAATGTGGCTTTGTCACAAATACTTTCAGAGTCGAATAAAACCAAATCGGCAAACGCCCCCTCTTTAATCAGCCCTCTGTCTTTGAGTCCAAACCGCTTAGCCGAAAGCCCCGTCATTTTGTGTATGGCTTGAGGCAAACTGAAAAGCTTTTCATCTCGAGCGTAGTGACCCAATACCCTCGCAAATGCCCCCCAAAGTCTTGGGTGAGGTCGCTCATCGTGGGGCAAGCCGTCGGAGCCAATCATAGTGAGGGGGTGCTGCAACACACGACGCACGTCAGATTCGTCCATCTGAAAATAGCATGCGCCTCCTGGCATCAGTTTGAGGCAGGCTTCTTGTTGACTGATGCCCCATTGCTTGGCAATGTCTGACAAGTACCGTCCCACCATTTCGGGGTGAGCTTCGCTGCGAGTGATCAAAATTTGAATCACGCCATCAACAAGGTCGGTGCGCAGAAGGGTAGAACCCGCATTGTAGGGATAAGCATCGAGCCCAATTTCTTGGGTCTTGGCCATTCGGTCTAGCAAGGCCAAGGTCTCAATGGTGCGTCCCCAGTTTTTGGGGCCAGCACATTTGTGATGCGACAGAATCCAAGGTGTTCGTCCCGCCTTGGCGGTATCGGCTGCTTCATGCATGGCGTCAATGATGCTGTCCATTTCCGAGCGCATGTGTGTGACATACACACCACCGTATTGGCCCACCACGCGTGTCAGGGCTTTCATTTCTTCTGCGTCAGCCGCACCAGCGGGTTGGTAAAACAAACCGGATGACAGGCCCAAGGCACCCTCTTGCATGGCATGCGCCAAGTGGGCTGCCATGGCCGAAACTTCGGATTCCGTGGCGGGTCGATTCAAATCTGCCATGTTGGCTGCACGCAAGGTGGTGTGACCAATCAGGGACGCTACATTGACGGACGGCTTGGCCGCCTCAATGGCCTTTGCATACGAACTTAGATTGGGGTATTTGAATTCGGTGGTGTGCAAAAGGTCCAGAGGCGAAATGGGATTCTTTGTGACCCAAGGAACTAAGGACAGGCCGCAATTGCCGGTAATGACGGTGGTAACACCTTGCGACACTTTGGCCAGCATCTGAGGGTCGCGCAAAACCTGCGCATCGTCGTGAGTGTGCACATCGATGAAGCCAGGCGATAGGGTTAAGCCTTGGCAATCCACAATGTCGTTCGCTCCGCTTGTTTGGGGATCAATGTGAGATGCAATTTGAGCGATGCGGTCGTCACGAATCAAAACGTCGCAAACCTGTGCAGGCGATCCTGTGCCATCGATCAGGCTGGCATTTTGCAGTAATCGTGTTTGCACTGCGGGGGTTGCATTGACATGTTGCATCAAGTGGCTTCTTTCTCTGGATGGGGCCAAGTCCAATGAATCCAAGGATGTTGATCGACGTCTTGGCCATGCTGCTGCAAGACTTCACGGTACTGAGTCTGTAACTCAATGGCTTTGGGGCCTAACTTTTGCAGCACCAAAATCATCAAAAGTTCAATTACCAAGAGGTGCGCAATGTAGGCCTCGGTTCCCACGCGCATGACGGCATCGGGAGGCACCATGACATCAATGACCACATCCGCTATTTCGGCCAAAGGCGTATGCGGTTGTGTGATGGCAATCACCTTGGCGCCCTGTGAGCGCGCAAACGTGACCGACTCAAGTAAAAAGGGCATGCGGCCCACGTGCGAAATGGCCACTGCAACGCCATGCGTGCCAAGAGAGGCTGCAGAAATAAGTTGCTTGTGTGCATCATGAATGGCGTGCGCGGCTTTGCCCAAACGAAAGAGGCGGCCTTCCAAATCGTCTGCCATGAACGCCGAGGTGGTGCCCACTGAATAACAATCTATGCGTGAGGCCTGGGCAATCAGATTGGCCGCTTCGTTCAACGTGTTGGGATTGAGTTGATGTTGCAGTGCCGTGATGGCAGCGGCCGTACTGCCTAGAATTTTTTGAATGACCACAGCGCAATCGTCGTCTAGGCTGACAGCCCGGTGAACCGAGGAGGAACGTCCTAAATCTTGGGCCAAGGCCAGTTTGAATTCACGAACGCCTTCAAAGCCAAACTGACGAGTTGTGCGCATGATGGTGGGCATGGACACTTGGGCTTGTGCTGCCAATGCATCGACGCTCATTGAAAGGGCTTGCTCGGGATCTTGCAAAATGACGGCAATGACCTGTTGTTGTGCACGAGGCAAACTACTGGCCTTGGTTTTCAGGCGCTTCAGCAGAGAGGAGCTTGCAGCGTTCATGGTTTTAGAAGTTCACCGAGATGGCATCGACCACTTTGAAGTGATCGTCGACCACAGGCATCCAACGCCATTTGTCAAAAGTCGTGCAGGGGTGAGAAATTCCGCAGCCTACCAACTGCCCCAGTTGTGGCTGTTCATGGGCAGGGGCTGAAGGGTCGTAGCGCAGGTACGCATGTTGGTCATTCAGCGCTTCAATGTGCCAGTGCAAAGGCACGCCCTTGGTCTGCGCATCTCCTAGCTTGGCGCGCCAAATGGCCACTGGCAAATCCAAGTCGTAGGACACGTCGCGCTTGCCCATGGTGAGCAGGGCCAAGCCTGGCTCTGGGCAAGACTGCACACTGCTGATGACTTCCAACGCAGGTTTGAGAGTTTCGCGCAAGTTCAGTCGCTCGCCCACACATTGCAACAATTTTTTGTATTGAATGTGGTCATGTGTCAGGTAGCAGCCTGAACGCAAAATGCCTCGCGCAGGTTGCTTTAAATGGGGCTTGAGGTCTGTGGCCACCAAATCAAAGATGGCTGAACCGCCGGCGGTCAACAAGATTTCATGGTGCTCAAACAGGTCTTCCGTTTCGCAAGCGATGGCCAGCTTCTGCAGACGTGCCATGAGGGACGCAACATGTGTTTGATCGTGGACATGGTTGCAAGTGGCCAATGCGCCTTCATACGTTTCAACGCCGCACAGTTGCATGTGAGGCGTGGCTTTGATGTGTCTGGCCAGTTCAAGGGCAAGGGCGTGATCGCGGCAACCGGTGCGTTTGCCGTCAATGCCTAACTCTATCAAGACTGTGAAGTCGGCTTGCGATTGTCTAAGTGCGCGCCAATTTGCAATGGCCTCCATTTGCGCCATCGAGTCGACCAAAAAGTAAACGCGCAAATCTGGAAAGGCCCCAAGCAGTGAGGCCAAAGCATCCAAGTCGGGTGCTTGGTAAACCTGATTGGCAATGATGATGCGCTTGACCCCGTTGCGCGCCCCTAGGCTGGCTTGAAACACCGTGGCAAAGCTGATGCCCCATGCGCCTGCGCTCAATTGGAGCTGGTACAACTCTGGCGACATGGTGGTTTTGCCGTGGGGTGCAATGTCTAGACCGCGCTCGTTGCAAAAATTTTGCATCCAATGCAGGTTGTGCTGAAGCGAAGATTGTCGAATGACGGCCAAAGGAAAGGGCAGGTCACCTTGCAAAACTTGCCATTGCTGCGCGCCCACATCTTTGAGATCGATGGGTGCCAGGTGACCGGGGAAACCTTTGTAGGTGGCGTTGAGTTGAATGGTCATGGGTACTTAGATGTCATCAAGGCGTATGCATGCGGCAGCATGTTCGGGGCCCAAGTGTTTTAGTTCTGGAATGTTTTCTGCACATTGCGCAATGGCATGTGGACAGCGTGTTCTAAACACACAACCAGACGGTGGGTTGAGAGGGCTGGGGGGTTCGCCATGCAAAACCACCACAGGCGCAGCTTGGCTTGGATCTGGAATAGGCGCGGACGCTAGCAGCGCTTGCGTGTAAGGGTGGCGGGATTTGGCAAACAGTTCATCAGCTGGTGCGGATTCCATCACGCGGCCCAAATACATCACCACCACGTGGTCACACAAATACGCCACCACGTCGAGGTCGTGCGAGATGAAGAGCAGGGTCAAGCCGAGTTGTGATTTCAATCGAATCAAGAGGTTCACAATTTGCGCTTGGATGGACATGTCCAATGCAGACAGTGGTTCATCTGCCACAATGAATTTAGATTCTGTGGCCAAGGCGCGCGCAATGCCTAGGCGTTGCTTTTGTCCACCTGAAAATTCGTGAGGAAAGCGTGTGGCATGCTCTGCCTTCAGACCGACCAGTGCCAACAATTCCTGAATGCGCGCTTGGCGTCGTTCACCCTTGTGCAATTGATGCGTTTCTAGCACTTCATTGAGCATATCGCCAGCGCGTTGGCGGGGGTTCAAGCTGGGGTCTTGAAACACCATCTGCATTTGGCGGCGCAAGGGTCGCATGGCCGACGGAGAGATGTCTTGGATGGCCTGGCCATCAAAATTGATCTTGCCCTGGGTGATAGGAACCAGTTTCAAGATGGCGCGGCCGAGTGTGCTTTTGCCCGAGCCCGATTCACCCACCAAACCCAGCGTTTGACCCGCGCGAATTTGCAAACTCACGTTGGCAACAGCGCGCACGCGTTGTGCACCTTTGCCAAATTCCACACTCAGGTTTTCAAGCTGAAGCATGACGGGGGTTGGCGCGTTTGTGGCGGTCATGCGGCAAGCTCGAAGTGGCACAAAGCTCTGTGTTCCGCAGATCCACGCCATGCAGGGAAAATTTCTTTGCAGGAATTTTGGCAAGCGCTGCATCTTGGTGCGAAGCTACAGCCTTGCGGTGTTTCGGCCATCGACGGTGCTTGCCCGGGGATGTCTTGCAATGCAACAGCTTGACCGGTTCGTCTGGAAAGTTGCCGGGCTCTACCTGGCAAACAAGCCAGCAATCCCTGCGTGTAGGGGTGCTGCGGTATGGCAAAAACTTCATTTACTTTGCCGTGCTCCACAATTTGACCTGCATACATCACGGCAACACGTTCTGCATGGTGTGCCACCACACCCAAGTTATGCGTGATGAACAGCATGGCCATGCCGGTGTCCTTTTGAAGGCGACTCATTAAGTTCAGAATTTGCGCTTGAATGGTCACATCCAAAGCGGTGGTGGGTTCGTCAGCAATCAACAGTCGAGGTTCGCATACCATTGACATGGCGATCATGACGCGCTGGCGCATGCCGCCAGACAGTTGGTGCGGGTACTCGTGGAAGCGTTGATGTGCTGCCGGAATTTCAACTTGTTCCAATGCGCGAAGTGCGCGGGCGTTGGCAGCGGCTTGGTCGAGGCCCAAATGCAAACGCACCGATTCTGCAATTTGCTGGCCCACTGTCATGACGGGGTTTAAGCAGGTCATTGGTTCTTGAAAAATCATGGCCACTTGATGGCCACGCAGTTGACGCATGCGTTGCTCTGACAGAGTTAGCAAATCTTGTACAGGTTCGGTACCATTGTGAAACAAAACCTGGCCTTGGCAATGCCACTGCGCATTGCGCGCAAGCAAACGCATGATGCTTAAAGCAGTGAGCGACTTGCCACTGCCAGACTCACCCACCAAGGCCAAGGTTTCGCCAGACATGACTTCAAAATCAATGCCACGAACCAAATTCAAGCGCGCGTTTTTTTGAACCAAAGTGGTCTGTAAATTCCGAACTTGCAAAGTTGGCCATGCCAATGTCTGTGCAGTGTGATTGTTCATACACTGCCTTTAAGCCGAGGGTCTAACAAGTCGCGCACACCGTCACCCAATACTTGCAAAGACAAAGCCGTTAGCACAATGGCTAACCCAGGGAAGACCAAGGTCCACAGTGCACGGTCTGCGTACTGAGTGCTGGAGGCCACCATGGTGCCCCAGGTGGGGATTTCTGCGCCCACGCCCACCCCTAAAAAAGACAGGCCAGCTTCGGCCAGCAAGGCATAGGCGAAGATGAAACTCAGTTGCACCAAGATGGGCGACATCAAGTTGGGCAGAATATGACTGAACAACAAGCGTGGCGTGCTGAGCCCCACCGCATGCGCTGCTTCGATGTACGGCAATTCTCGAATGACCAAGGTAGATGCGCGAACCACACGAGCTACGCGCGGGGTGTAGACCAAGGTCAGGGCGAGTACCACATTGACGGGGCTGGCTCCCAAAATAGACACCAGCGCAATGCCCAGCAAAATATCGGGGAAGGCCATCATGGCATCGACCAAGCGCATCAACACGGCATCTAGGCTTTTGAAAAAGCCCGCCAATAAGCCCATCACGGTGCCGAAGAATGCGGCCAACACGGCGGTGCCGGCACCAATGGCCAGCGAGTAACGCGCGCCATAAAAAATTCGACTTGTGATGTCCCGGCCCAGTTCATCGGTGCCAGACCAATGGGTCCAGCTTGGAGCTTTCAGCCGTTGACTGACTTTCATGGCCATGGGCTCATAAGGCAAAACCCAAGTGCACAAAATGGCCATGAGCACCATGACCAACAGCAGCAAGGCAGCAATTAGCACCACGCGCCTGGCAAATAAAATTCTCAATGTTTCGCGCCACTCAAGCATGTCTTACCCTTGGGTCGACCACCATGTACAAAACATCAATGAAAAAATTGATGATGACGTAGACCCCTGCAATGGCCAGCAATGCGCCTTGAATGATGGGATAGTCTCTGCGCAACACGGCGCGCACCACCAAGTTGCCAAGACCTGGCAAATTAAAAACAGTTTCTGTGACCACTGCACCGCCAATCATGAGGGCAAGTGTCAAGCCTAAGACGGTAAGGATGGGCACGAGTGCGTTGCGCAAACCGTGGTTGAGGACCACAGCCATCTCCGACAAACCTTTAGAACGCGCCGTACGAATGTAATCTTCATTCAGGATGTCCAGCATCGAGGCGCGGGTAAAGCGAATGATGAGGGCAGAGTTCAGCGTACCCAACACGAATGCAGGCAACAGCAGATGGTGAAGTCTCGTGGTCCAGGTGGCACCTGGATCACCATAGCCAGACACTGGAAACCATCCTGCACCTACAGCCAATAACTGGATCAACACCAAGCCCATCCAAAAGCTGGGCATGCTGGCCCCTAGCATGGCCAATGTGCTGACGCACTGGTCGATCCACTTGCCTCGCCACACAGCGGCTGCAATGCCACATGGAACACCCAGCAACATCGCCATGCTGACGGCCAATGCTGCAAGTGTGAGGGTGGGCTCAACGCGGTCCAACAACACTTGTGTGACCGGCATTTGCAGAAATATGGACTGCCCCAAATTGCCTTGCAAAATCTCAGAGGCCCAATACAAAAATTGGGTTAAAAGAGGCTGATCCAGACCATAGCGTTGACGTGCTTGCGCAATGTCTTGCAGACTGGCTTGATCCCCCAACAGCAAAGCAATCGGGTCACCCGCTGCCAGCCGCGTCAAAATAAATACCAACACCGACACCAAAGACAGCACCGCCAACATGCCGCCAAAGCGGCTCATCAACGAGCGTCCAAGGTGTTGAAACTTCATCTGAGGAGCCTTACTTGGCCAAGCCTGTGTTCCAGAAGAAAGGCCACGTGGCAGGTGTGTAACCTTCTAATTTGGAAGATCGTGCAGACAAACTGCTGAACTTGCCAACGTTGATGTAAGGCACTTCTGTGTAAACCACTTGCTGCACGGCAGACCACAACTGTGCACGTTTGGCGGGATCTGTGGTGTGGTTGAAATCACCCAATGCTTTGGCCTTGGCTGGTGTGCTCCACCAGCCAGGTGCACCTTCACCCAATTGAGGAGGTGACAACATGGGCTCTGGCAATTGACCGGAGTGCGTCATGTAGATGTCCCACACTTTGGAGTCGCCTCGGCGTTGAACCAAGGTAGCCCAATCGACCACTTGCATTTCGGTTTTGAAGCCAGCAGCGCGCAATTGCTCTGCCATCACTTGGACCATGGTGTGATGGAACTCGTATTGACGGCTTGTCAAGAGGCGAATGGTTTCGCCTTTGTAGCCAGCTTTGTCGGCCATGTCTTTGGCGCGTTTGGCATCTTGTTTGTTGTACTGATCGGTACCCGCTGTTGAGTAATAAGGCGTGCCTTGTGGGAAGTGATTGCCTTCAGCGGTGAAGAAACGTTTGTCGCCATAAGCAGCGGTCAACATTTCAGCTTGACCAATGCCAATTTGAATGGCTTGGCGAATTCCTTGATTGGCCAGCACACCTTCTTTGGTGTTGAAAACCATGTATGGGAAACCAAAGGACGGTGTGATGATAGGCACCACACCTGCCCCGCCTTTTTCAACGCGGGGCAAAGCGTCCACATTGAGTTGATCGGCAAAATGGAACTGACCAGACAAGGCGCCCTCAACACGCGTGTTCGCATTGGGGACCGGTGTGAAACGCAATTCATCCAGCAAGGCTTCGCGTTTGCCAGCATAGCCCGAGGGGGCTTCTGTGCGTGCACTGTAAGCATCAAAGCGTGTGAGTACCACAAACTGATCGGGCTTGCGTTCTTTGAATTTATAGGGCCCAGTGCCCACAAAACTCACCAAGGGATTGGCAATTGATTCTTTGGCCATGATGATGGCCATGCCTGAAGGCAATGCCAATTGCGCCAGTAAAGAAGCACTCGGCGCAGAAAACTTCCACTCAATGCTGAGTCCGCCTTTCGCATCCAAACTCACCGTATCTTTGGCCACTGCTTTGCCGCGCGGTGCCATCTCCATCCAACGCTTCAAAGAGGCGACCACGTCTTGTGCATCTAAGTCACGGCCGTTGTGAAGCTTCACACCTTTGCGAATGTTGATGGTGTAGGTGAGCCCATCGGCAGAAACTTTTGGCATGCCATCTGCCAACATGGGGGCGGCATTCCATTTGCCATCAAACGTGTAAAGCGTTTCGTAAACGTGTTGCATGATGGTGCCAACCAAGTCGGCTGTAGAGGCCATGGGATCCAAACTTTGCGGTTCACCAATCATGGCCAAGTTGGCAGCGCCCCCCTTGGGTGGTGCTGCGAGTGTGGCGAAGGGCAAAGCGGCCATTAGCAATGCAAGCAAATGTCGACGGGGCAAACGCAGCATGGGGATCTCCTTAGGGTTAAGACACAAAATGTAAATTTTTTACATTTTTGACTCTATGTCATTTCAAAATAAGGTGCAAACAGGGTTTTCCTGTAAATAAAAGTCAGATTTGACTTGTAAGCTACGCTGATTGATTGTTTAGCCCGCATTCTTTGTGGGTGTGCATGACAACCCTTGACCGCCCAGAAAGATCCATATGCCCGTAGAAATGTTGGGAACTTCACCCATTGCCTCAGACCGATTGGCCAGACCGCTTTCACCAGCAACACGCGCTGGAGACTTTGTCTTTGTGTCGGGACAAGTGCCCACCAACGACCAAGGCGAGGTGGTGGTCGGCGGCATAGAAGCGCAAACACGTCAGGTTTTTGAGCGCTTGAAGCAAGCCTTGGCTTTGGCGGGTTGTACGTTGGACGATGTGTGCAAAGCCACCGTGTGGCTAAACGATGCGCGCGACTTTGGCAGCTTCAACCGCGTTTACATGGAGTGCTTTGGCAGCCATCGCCCAGCCCGCTCCACCACCGAGGCGAGATTGATGATCGATGCCAAAGTAGAAATTGACGTAACGGCTTACAAGCCGTTGGCTGCCAAGTAATTCAGTTCTTCATCGTCGAAGCCGGCCAAGCGCCGCGCTTCGAGGTTGTAGGGCGATTTGAGTTTGGGTGCGTCGTACTGCACGATCAAATCGCGGTAGGTGGCAATGGGGTCCAGACCGCGTTCTTGGCAAACATGGCGGTACCAGCGATTGCCTGCGGCCACATGGCCAATTTCATCTTTCAAAATGATGTCCAGGATGCGGCCAGCCGCCAAGTCGCCTGCGCTGATGAGCTTGTTCTTCACCCCGGGCGACGCATCCAAGCCGCGCGCCTCCATGGTTCTGGGTACCAGTCCAATGCGCGCCAAAATGTCGCCCTTGGTGCGCTCGGCCATGTCCCACAAAGAGTTGTGCGCAGGGAAGGGGCCGTAATCAAAGCCCATGCCCTGTAAATGCCGTTGAAGCAGCAAGAAGTGCTTGGCTTCCTCTTGGGCAATGCGTACCCAGTCTCGGTAAAAGGCTTCGGGCATGCCCTTGAAGCGCCAGACCACGTCGAGTGCCAAATCGATGGCGTTGAGCTCAATGTGGGCAATGGCGTGTAACAACAGCGCACGGCCTTCGGGCGTGTTCAGTGGTTTGGCTTTGAGACTGGTGTGCGACACCAGCTTGGGCTGTTCAGGGCGTCCCGGAATGTCACCCGGATCGGGAATGACGACGTGACAGTCCAAAGGCAAATGAGCCGACAAACCTAAAGTGAGCTCGGCTTTGAGCACGGCATTTTTCTCGCGCAATGGCCTTAGGACGGCCAGGCGGAGGTCGGTGTTGACGGGGGGCATTTCAGCGCTAGACATGCCGTATTTTAGGGGTGCCTACAATGGAGGTTTTGAGTCAAGGCTAAAGAGGTCTGAAATGGCAATTTATTCATTGGATGGCAAGTCTCCCGTGGTGGCAGTAGGGGCCTGGGTGGCCGACAGCGCCGAAGTGATGGGTGCTGTGGAATTGGGCGTGAATGCCAGTGTTTGGTTTGGCACCGTGATACGCGGTGATACCGAGACCATCGTCATTGGCGAAGGCTCTAACATTCAAGATTGCAGTGTTCTACACGCTGACATTGGCAAACCCCTTACTGTGGGCAAAAACGTCACGGTGGGTCATCAGGTCATGTTGCACGGTTGCACCATTGGCGATGAGTCTTTGATTGGCATCGGTGCTGTTGTGTTGAACGGCGCCAAGATTGGTAAAAATTGCTTGGTTGGCGCAGGCTCATTGGTGACTGAGGGTAAGGAGTTTCCCGACGGCTCCATGATCATGGGCACACCCGCTAAAGTGGTTCGTGCATTGTCACCAGAACAAATTGAAGGCTTGCGCAATTCCGCCAAGCATTACATCGAGAACGCACACCGCTTTCAATCAGGTTTGAAAAAAATTGTCTGAACTTCATAAATTTCTATTTGATGGTTTGCCCGTGCGAGGCGCCATCGTTCGCTTGACCGATGCGTGGCAAGAGATTCTCAAGCGCCGCGCTGCCAACAACGAAACGGGCGCTTACCCAGCGCCCGTCACCGAGCTGTTGGGCGAGATGTCGGCTGCTGCGGTGTTGATGCAAGCCAATATCAAATTCAATGGTGCCTTGGTTTTGCAAGTGTTTGGCGATGGCCCGGTCAAGTTGGCGGTGGTGGAAGTGCAGCCCGACTTTGGGGTGCGTGCTACAGCAACACTCCAAGGTGAAGTGGCAGCAGATGCCAGCCTGAGTCAAATGGTGAACCAAAACAACGAAGGCCGTTGTGCCATCACCTTGGACCCGCTAGACCGCATGCCTGGGCAACAACCCTACCAAGGGGTGGTGCCTTTGTTTGGCGATCAAAAAGAGAAGCTTGAAAAATTGAGCGAAGTGCTAGAGCACTACATGCTGCAATCTGAGCAACTCGACACCACCTTGGTCTTGGCGGCCAATATGCATGTGGCTGCTGGCGTTTTAATTCAACGCCTACCACTGGAAGGCGCTGGCAACTTGGCTGGCAAATACGACTCGGTGGAGAGAGAAGCCGCCTTGGGTCAAAGCGAGGACTACAACCGCATTTCTATTTTGGCCAAAAGCTTGAAAGCCGAAGAGTTACTGGGCTTGGACGTTGAGACGGTACTGCATCGTTTGTTCTGGGAAGAACCTTTGTTGCGCTTTGAGCCTTTGGTGGGCGAGGCGGGACCTAAGTTTCGCTGCAGTTGCAGCCGCGAGCGCGTGGGCCGCATGATCAAAGGTTTGGGTGTGGCAGAGGTGGAGAGTATTTTGTCGGAGCGAGAGAACATTGAAGTGGGATGCGAGTTTTGCGGCAAGCAGTACCATTTCGACCCCGTTGATGCTGCCAGTTTGTTCACTCAACCTGAAGCCATACCGCCCACAGACCCTTCAGTTCATTGAGCCATTCGGCTTGAGTAAATCGCTGAACAATTTGTGTTCACAGTCTGCGTCGCTGCACAAGTCGCAGCGCCAGGCTGTTTTGCCTTTGTTCAATCCGTACTGACTTTCGTCTCTTTGTGTTTGAACGGTTTTGAAACTGGCCAAGTGTTGCCCCAGTTCCGAGCTTAAATTTTCCACGCCATTTCGAATGGCCAAAAGTGCGGCAGACAAGCGGGCATCAGACTGTCCGTAGATCACTTTGAAGGGCAGATCAGCGCTTTGCAGCGCTTGACGAATCAAGGTGTCTACAGGCTCCCGCACATGGGCGCCATCGCGTTGCAAACCATCGGCCACCCAAGGCAGGTCAAGGCCCATCACGAGCGTGACATCAAATTGCGCTTGCTGTTGCAGCGCTTGTGCATAAAGTGTTTTGTCTTGAAAAATGTAGTCGCTGTACACCGCCGTCATCAAGGGACTGGTGTCAGCAATCACCCAGCCCTTGGTGATCGAAAAAATACGTTCAGCTTGTCGTTTCGCAATGGCGGCTTGTTCGTGTGCCAAGGGAGTTCTGCCGTTGACATCGCACCACTCCCTCAGAGTTTCGGGTACAGCCGCGGCATCCTGGCCCAGAGATTGAAGTGCCTGCGTGATACCCTGACAGAGGCTGGTTTTGCCTGTGCTTTCTGCGCCCAACAAAGCGATGCGAACAGGCTTAGTGGGCATGTTGTCGTTGCCAAGCTTTGAGGCCGACATAACTGAGGGCGGCAAAAATGAGGTACAGCACAGCGGTGAGCCAAAGCGATTTGACCAGCATCAAGCCAACGGTGATCAAATTGACAGCCAGCCACACCCACCAGTTTTCAAGTTTCTTTTTGGCCAGTAAGTATTGCGCCAACAAACTTAGCGCAGTCACCAAGCCATCCCATGCCGCCACATCACTGTCTGTAAAGCGATGAAGAAAAAATGCAAGGGCAGGCCAGGCGATGAAAAAAGCAAGGATTGCTTTCTGCCGATGAGCAGGCGAAAGTGTACTGATCTGCAAGGGACTTTGCTGTACCAAGCTCTCAGCTGGAGGCGTTTGCATGCCGGCTCGCCATTGTCGCCAACCCCAGACAGACGTCAGAATGAACATGACTTGTAAAGAGGCTTCGCCATAGAGTTGGGTATTCCAAAACACCACACCGTACAGCCCTGAACTGGCAATGGCCAATGGCCAGCCCCAGTGAATCTCTTTGATGTTGCAGTAAACCATTGCCAACGACAAAACGAAGCCGGCCCACTCGACCGAGTCCATCATTTTTCGATCTGCACGAAAATTTCGTTGGCCTTGACCATGCCCAGCTCATGGCGGGCACGTTCTTCGACAGTGTTCAAGCCTTCTTTGAGGTCGCTCACCTCAGAGTTGAGTTGGTCATTGACGCGCTTGGCTTTGACATTCAACTCGTTTTGCTCTTTGACTTTGTTTTCAAGCTCAATGACTGTGGGAACGCCGCCTTTGCCAAGCCAAATCTGTCCTTGCAAGATCAGCAACAAGGCGATCAGGACAGCTGGCCAAAAGCGGTTTTCCATGAGCATTGAATGGGTCGGCGTGGGTTAATCAGCGCAGATTGTAAAACGCAGAACGACCAGGGTACTCAGCAATATCGCCCAAGTCTTCTTCAATGCGCAACAGTTGGTTGTACTTGGCCATGCGATCGCTGCGGCTCATCGAACCCGTTTTGATTTGACCTGCGTTCAAGCCCACTGCAATGTCGGCAATGGTGGCGTCTTCGGTTTCGCCAGAGCGGTGGCTGATGACGGCGGTGTAGCCCGCGCGCTTGGCCATCTCGATGGCCGCAAAAGTTTCGGTCAAGGTGCCAATTTGGTTGATCTTGATCAGGATGGAGTTGGCAATGCCTTTGTCAATGCCTTCTTTCAAAATCTTGGTGTTGGTGACGAACAAGTCGTCGCCCACGATTTGAACTTTTTGGCCCAAGCGCTCGGTCAGCAATTTCCAGCCATCCCAGTCGCCCTCGGCCATGCCGTCCTCAATACTGATGATGGGGTACTTGTCAACCCAAGTGGCCAACATGTCAATCCATTGTTCGCCAGTTAAGGACAAACCTTCGCCTTCGAGTTCGTATTTGCCTTCTTTGTAAAACTCGCTGGCGGCGCAATCGAGGCCAATGGCAATTTGTTCGCCAGCGGTGTAGCCTGCTGCACTGATGGCGTCCAAAATCATTTGAATGGCAGCTTCGTGGTTGGGCACATTGGGGGCAAAACCACCTTCGTCACCCACCGCGATGCTCATGCCTTTGTCGTGAATGATTTTCTTCAAGGCGTGGAACACTTCGGCACCGTAGCGTACTGCTTCGCGAAAGCTGGGGGCGCCCACGGGAATGATCATTAACTCTTGCAAGTCGAGGTTGTTGTTGGCGTGTGCGCCGCCATTGATGACGTTCATCATAGGTACGGGCAATTGGCATGCGTGCATGCCGCCAAAGTAGCGGTACAAAGGCAAACCTGACTCCTCAGCTGCAGCACGCGCAACGGCCATGGACACAGCCAACATGGCGTTGGCGCCCAAGCGGCTCTTGTTATCAGTGCCGTCCAGATCGATCAAGGTTTTGTCGAGGAAAGATTGCTCGGAAGCATCGAGACCCAACACGGCTTCAGAGATTTCGGTGTTGATGTGCTCAACGGCTTTCAGAACGCCTTTGCCCAGGTAACGGCTTTTGTCGCCATCACGCAATTCAATGGCTTCACGGCTGCCAGTAGAGGCGCCAGAAGGCACTGCGGCACGGCCCATCACACCAGACTCTAACAACACATCGCATTCAACGGTGGGGTTGCCGCGGCTGTCTAAGATTTCGCGGCCCACAATGTCAACAATCGCACTCATGTTTACTTCTCTCTGTCTAAATTAAAAATCGTTTAACCCAAAAATTCCAATGCAGATGATGCAATCAATCACTGAAAATTGTTTTCGAGGAACGGGTTCTTTTTGGTTACCGCGTCAAGTTCCAACAAGGTTTCTAGCAAGGCTTTCATGTGTTGCAAGGGCACTGCATTGGGACCATCCGACATGGCCTGCGCTGGGTTGGGATGTGTCTCCATGAAGAGACCAGCAACACCCACAGCCACCGCTGCACGCGACAACACAGGCACCATCTCGCGCATGCCGCCAGAGCTTGTACCTTGGCCGCCAGGCAATTGAACCGAGTGAGTGGCGTCGTACACCACGGGCGCGCCCGTTTCGCGCATGATGGCCAAGCTGCGCATGTCAGACACCAAGTTGTTGTAACCAAAGCTGGCACCGCGTTCGCAGGCCATGAAACTGTCTTCAGGCAAGCCGGCATCTCGCGCCGCAGCACGCGCTTTGTCAATCACATTCTTCATGTCGTGCGGGGCCAAGAATTGCCCCTTCTTGATGTTGACCGGTTTGCCCGATTGCGCCACGGCACGAATGAAGTCGGTTTGGCGGCACAAGAAGGCTGGGGTTTGCAAGACATCCACAACGGCGGCCACCGCAGGAATATCGGCTTCGGTGTGCACATCTGTGAGGATGGGTACGTGGAGTTCACGCTTCACTTTGGCCAAAATTTCCAAACCTTTTTCCATGCCAGGACCGCGGAAGGTGCTGCCTGAGGATCGGTTGGCTTTGTCGTAGCTGCTCTTGAAGATAAAAGGAATGCCCAAGGCAGATGTGATCTCTTTCAAGGTGCCTGCTGTGTCCATTTGCAATTGCTCTGATTCAATGACACAAGGGCCGGCAATCAAAAAGAAGCGCTGGTCGAGGCCAACATTAAATCCACAAAGTTTCATGGTGTTCCTTGTCTTGTTACTTAAAAATTAAGCAACCGCTTTCAGGTGCTTGGCACCCTTTCGATGATCGATTGACGCTTTGATGAAAGCGTTGAACAAAGGATGGCCATCCCAAGGTGTTGATTTGAATTCTGGATGGAATTGGACGCCTACAAACCAGGGGTGCACATCGGTGGGCAGTTCTACAATTTCTGTAAGCTGCTCGCGCTGCGTGAGTGCAGAAATAACCAGACCTGCTTTGCGCAAGGTGTCCAAGTAGTTCACATTGGCTTCGTAGCGGTGGCGATGACGTTCAGTGACCACGGGGCCATAGATGTCATGGGCCAAAGTGCCTGCAGACACGTCAGAGCTTTGTGCGCCCAAGCGCATGGTGCCGCCCAAATCGGACTGTGCATCGCGAACTTGGATGGTGCCATCGGCATCTTTCCACTCGTTGATGAGGGCAATCACGGGGAAGGGGGTGTCGGGCTCAAACTCGGTGCTGTTGGCGTTGGCCATGCCCGCCACGTGGCGCGCATATTCAATGGTGGCCACTTGCATGCCCAAGCAAATGCCCAAATAAGGCACTTTGCTTTCGCGGGCAAATCGCGCGGTTTGAATTTTGCCTTCAACACCACGCTTGCCAAAACCGCCTGGCACCAACACGCCATCGAACTTGGCCAATTGGGCCACGCTTTCGGGGGTGATGGTCTCGGAGTCGATGTGCTCAATTTTGACGCGCACATGGTTGCGCATGCCAGCATGTCGCAAAGCCTCATTGACCGATTTGTAGCTGTCGGACAGTTCAACGTACTTGCCCACCATGGCAATGGTGACTTCGCCCTGAGGGTGCTCGGTTTCGTAAACCAAATCGTCCCATCGTTTGAGGTTGGCTGGCGGTGTGTTGATGTGCAAACGGTCGCAAATCAGGCCATCCAAACCTTGCTCGTGCAAGACGCGGGGCACTTTGTAAATGGTGTCGACGTCGGGCATGGAAATGACGCCCCAGCTCTGAACATTGGTGAAGAGCGAAATCTTGTCTTTTTCGTCTTCCGGAATCATGCGGTCTGCACGACACAAAAGTGCATCAGGCTGAATACCGATTTCGCGCAATTTTTGAACCGTGTGCTGTGTTGGTTTGGTTTTGAGCTCGCCTGCAGCAGCAATCCAAGGCACATACGTGAGGTGTACAAAGGCAGCGTTGTTGGGGCCAAGGCGCAAGCTCAGTTGGCGCACAGCTTCTAAGAAGGGCAGGGACTCAATGTCGCCCACGGTGCCGCCAATTTCAACAATGGCCACATCGACTGCTTCAGGCGTGCCAAAGCCGGCGCCGCGCTTGATGTAGTCTTGAATTTCGTTGGTGATGTGGGGAATGACCTGAACGGTTTTGCCCAAATAATCGCCGCGGCGTTCTTTTTCAAGCACGCTTTTGTAGATTTGACCCGTGGTGAAGTTGTTGGCTTTCTTCATGCGGGTGTTGATAAAGCGCTCGTAGTGGCCCAAATCAAGGTCGGTTTCGGCACCATCGTCGGTCACAAACACCTCGCCGTGTTGAAACGGCGACATGGTGCCAGGGTCGACGTTGATGTACGGGTCCAGCTTGATGAGGGTGACTGACAGGCCGCGCGATTCTAGGATCGCGGCGAGAGAGGCGGAGGCGATTCCCTTACCGAGGGAAGACACCACACCACCGGTGACGAAGACGAATTTGGTCATGTCCAGGACGGGATGCAAAGCACCCGGGAGATGGAAAACGAGATTATAAAGGTCTCC
>JBEDKQ010000032.1:0-18944 GCA_041172085.1 Pseudomonadota bacterium
TCCGTCAAAGAAAAAACATGCAAGTCAGTACTTGCTCATGTGAGGGAAGGCTGTTAGAGCCGTATTGTGAACACTTTTGGGGCGCTTAGACCCCTGCCTAGCTGCAATTCACAAAATTTTTGTCAGCAACTGATCAACGCCTGTTTGCCAAGGGGGCAACTGCGTCTGCAGCGCCTGCGTTAAGCGTGTGCAATTCAGTCTAGAGTTCAGGGGACGTTGCGCTGGCGTGGGAAATTCAGAAGTGGCCACAGGCCGTACTTCTTTGACCGCATAGTTCAAACTGGGCTTAACGCGTTTGGCTTGGGCCAGCACGTAGTTGGCATATTCAAACCAGGTGGTTTGGCCAGCCGCAGCCAAGTGATAGATGCCCGACAAAGGCGGCGAAGCTAAGAGGGCCAAGGCCGTGATGTCAGCCAGCAGGCTTGCACTGGTAGGTGCGCCAAACTGATCGTTGATGACCGTCATTTTTTCGCGCTCTTGTGCCAAGCGCAGCATGGTCTTGGCAAAGTTACCGCCCTCTGTACCGTACACCCAACTGGTTCGAAAGATGATGTGCTTGGCGCCTTGCTTGGCAATGCCTTGCTCTCCGGCCAACTTGCTGTGGCCATACACATTGCACGGTCCTGTCGGATCGGTTTCAGTCCATGGCCTTTGTCCACTGCCATCAAAAACATAATCTGTGGAGTAATGAACCAAGCTTGCGTCAATGGCTGCGCAAACGCGCGACAAAACTTCAGGCGCCAACGCATTGACCAAGTGAGCGGTCTGTTGATCGGTTTCGGCTTTGTCAACTGCGGTGTAAGCCGCCGCATTGACCACCACATCGGGGCGATACATGCGAACGGTATCAGCCAAGCCTTCTAAATTGCTCAGGTCGCCACAATGCGAGGTGCTGTGCCGGTCTAGCGCCAGCAACTCACCCAAGGGCGCCAAGCTGCGTTGCAACTCCCAACCCACCTGGCCATTTTTGCCGAGCAATAAAATTTTCATGTGACTCAAGCCGTATATTGCTTTGAAACCCACTCACGATAGGCGCCGCTTTGCACGTGCGCCACCCATTCGGTGTTTTGCAAATACCAAGCCACTGTTTTGCGAATGCCCGTTTCAAAGGTCTCGGCCGGCTTCCAACCCAATTCTTTTTCCAGTTTGCGCGCATCGATGGCATAACGACGGTCGTGGCCTGGGCGATCTTTCACATAGCTGATTTGCGATGCATACGACTGGCCATCGGCGCGGGGGCGCATTTCATCCAGCAAGGCGCACACGGTGTTCACAATTTCAATGTTGGGCTTTTCGTTCCAGCCGCCTACGTTGTAGGTTTCACCCAAACGGCCACCTTCCAATACACGGCGGATGGCGCTGCAATGGTCCTTGACATACAGCCAATCGCGGACTTGCATCCCATCGCCATAAACGGGCAGCGGCTTGCCAGCCAAGGCATTCACGATCATCAAAGGGATGAGCTTTTCTGGAAAGTGCAAGGGCCCATAGTTGTTGCTGCAATTGGTGGTGAGCACAGGCAGGCCATAGGTGTGGTGCCATGCGCGCACCAAATGGTCGCTGGCTGCCTTGCTGGCACTGTAAGGGCTGTTGGGTTCGTACTTGTTGTCTTCACTGAAAGCCGGATCTTGCGGCGTGAGGCTGCCGTAAACCTCATCGGTGGACACATGCAGAAAACGGAATTGCTGCTGCGCCTCTGTTCCCAAAGCTTGCCAATACCCGCGCACTGACTCCAGCAAACGGAAGGTGCCCACAATGTTGGTTTCAATGAAATCACCAGGGCCATGAATGGAGCGGTCTACATGGCTTTCAGCGGCAAAGTTCAGCACAGCGCGCGGCTGGTGTTCTGCCAACAAGGCCGGCAACAACTTGTCATCGCCAATGTCGCCTTGTACAAAGACATGTTGTGGATTGTTCTGCAGCGACGCCAATGACTCCAAATTGCCTGCATAGGTCAACTTGTCCAAGTTGATGATTTTTTCATCGGTGTGTGCCACCCAGTCCAACACAAAGTTGGCGCCAATGAAGCCCGCACCGCCGGTAATCAGAACTGCCATGCTTTTTCTTTCAAAAACTGTATTTTAGAAGCCTTGGCAGTCACTTCCACAGCGGTTAAAGTGAGGTTTTGCCAAACCAACCCAAGAAGTACGGAGTTCTCATGGCCACCAAAGCAACAGGCAAGACCAGCGCCAAGCCCTCATCCAAGACAGCACAGGCCAAGGAAACAACCCAAGAGCCCTTGCACAGTACCGCCTCCAAAGACATTTGGCTGGCTGGCTTAGGTGCCATGGCGCAAGCCCAAGCACAAGCCCGCGCGCAAGGTAGCAAAGCCTTTGAATCTTTGGTCGCAGACGGCTTGGCATTCCAGCGCAAGTCGCAAGCCGTGGCCCAAGAAAAACTGCACGAGGCCACCGCCCATTTCAACCAATTGGCGCAAGGCATCACCTCGGGCATCAACACCAGCATTGTGCAACCGGCGGGCGTCAAAGTAGACCGCCTTGAGCACATGTTTGAGGACCGTGTGGCCCGTGCCCTGAAAAGCTTGGGCCTGCCCACCGCGCAAGAGGTGACTGAATTGCAAGAGCGGGTTGCGGCATTGGAAGCGGCACTCAAGGCCAGGGCCCCCAAAACAGCGCCTCGCAAACGCGCCAGCACCTCGGCAGCCAAAGCCAAACGTTAAAACCTGGCATGGCCAAAAAAGCACCTCGCCGCACTGCGGAGCGTATCGCCACAGTGGCATTGGACTTGTTCAATCGCTACGGTGAACCCAATGTGTCGACCACCCTCATTTCCTCGGAACTGAACATCAGCCCGGGCAATTTGTACTATCACTTCCCGGCCAAAGACCAGCTTGTCAGCCACCTCTTTGACGACTACAAAGAGCGCATGCTGAAATTGCTAGATGCCAGTCAAGATGTGAAAGATGTAGAGGACGCTTGGTTCTTCTTGCATTCCTTGTTTGAACTCATTTGGGACCATCGGTTTCTTTACCGCGACCTGAACGATTTGCTGTCCAAGAACAGGCACTTGGAAATGCACTTCAAAAATATTTTGGAAGCCAAAACGGCGTCTCTGAACCACTTGTTACAAGCATTGGCCAGACAGGGCCACATTCACAACGAGCCGGGCACCTTTACCACCTTGTCGGCCAGCATGTCGGTGGTGGTAACCTATTGGCTCAGCTACGAATATGTGCGCAACCCGCGCCATGCCATGGAGCCCGAAAGTGCTGGCGATGCCTTGGCGCGTGGCGCACGCCATGTCCTTTTGCTACTGGCGCCCTACTTGGAAAACGCTGATGAGCGTGCGCACCTGATGCAACTGACGCAGGCTTACGAGACTAGTCGAAGCGCGTTTGCGCAAGTTTCAACAAACCATCAAAAATGAGGCTGTCGACCAACTCAAATTGAATGGCCATGCTGGGGGCCATTTTCCAGCCAGCGCCGCCGGTCATCACGCACGCAGGCATGATGCCCGTGTGGTCTTTCAAATGTTGCACCATGCGCTCACAGGCACCTGCAATGGCATACGTGCCGCCACTGGTTAAGGCATCGCTGGTGTTGGTCGGAAAAGGACGAACTTCACCGGTGGGCACGTGCAAACCAGCCGTGCCAGATTCCAACGCACGCAACATGATGCCGTGCCCTGGCAAGATCAGGCCCCCTAAAAATTTACCGTGTTGGTCGAGTGCTTCAACGGTGACGGCCGTGCCCACCATCACCACCACCAAAGGCTTGTGTTCACCTTGAAGCAACAGGCGGTGACGTGCACCGATCATGGCCACCCAACGGTCCGAACCCAAGCGCGTGGGATGGTCGTAGCCATTGGTCACACCCGCTTCCTCGGTGGAAGAGACCACCCACTGAGGTGCCACGTCCCACAACTCCATTTGTTCCTGAACACGGCGTTTAACCGCATCACCGGCCACCACGCAGCCCAGCATGTGATCGGGCGCAGGCAATCTAGACCATGGCCCCTCAGCCAAGGTTTCAATGTTTTCTAAAAACTCAGCACCTTGCGCCAGCACCGTGGCTTGGGTATGTGGACGGTCGTAAAGCGCCCACTTCAAGCGCGTGTTGCCGACGTCGATTGCCAAAAATGTCATATGCGGATGATAATGATTTTTATGTTCCCATTGATCAAAATCTCAAAAAGTCTGTCGGCCTATGAGCGCGGGCACCAATTCGGTCTGGCCAGCGCAGCACAAGCCCAGCACAGCCGTCTAACCTATGCACGTTTATTTGCCTCTTGCGGTATTTCATGGCCACAAGCCTGCGAACGTGCGGCGCATTACACCCAAGTCATTGACAAGCTTGACCCCTCACTTCTTCAAGAAATGCAGGGCATGGCAGATGGCGCAGGCCTGAAACTTGAGGACATCTTGGCCCTCAATTGCAGAACTGAAATATTGCCCCCTAGCTTTTTAAGCGACGTGACACACGAGACCCATTTGGCCCTGGCCACCAACAACGCCTTGGGCTTGACCGATTGGACACAAGAAGCCGATGCCAATTTGAATCAACTGTGGCAGGAAGGCGAGTGCACTTCGATGTGTGTAGATGGCACAGGCAGTCTCGATGGGCATGCATGGTTTGCACAAAATTGGGACTGGGTAGGCAGACAACGCCCTGCACTGGTCATCTTGCAAAGCTACGATGCGCAGGGACGTGCCTTCACCACACTGACAGAAGGCGGCATGCTCGCCAAAATTGGCATGAGTGAAGGCGGCTTGGCCATTGGTCTGAACATCCTTCGGTCGATAAAAGATGGCGCATCACCTGGCGTGCCTGTGCATGTGGTTCTGCGGCATTTACTGTCTTGTCAATCTGTGGCGCAGGCCCGTGTGGCATTGACACACATGCAAACCCTGTCGTTTGGCGCCGCGTCCAACATCCCTGTGGCAGACGCCCAGGGTGAGGCCGCCTGCTTTGAAATTTCACCCGGTGGTTGGGACGAGGTCAGGCCTGTTAACGGCTGTGTGGTGCACACCAACCATTTCCTGTGTGAATCGCTCAGCGCACAGCAATCTCCTATGGGCTTGGCTTTGTCCAGTGCGCCACGCCTAGTGAGCGGGCAACGACACGCAGATGCCGTGGCACAGGGTCAACGCATTGGCTTTGACGCCTTGCAAAATTTTCTTCGCGACGAATCCGATGGCTTGTGGTCCATCTGCCGCAGCCCCGATCCAGCCATGCCCCCAGAGG
Organism: Pseudomonadota bacterium; assembly: GCA_041172085.1. GTDB lineage: Bacteria > Pseudomonadota > Gammaproteobacteria > Burkholderiales > Burkholderiaceae_C > Limnohabitans_A. The sequence continues at coordinate 5,205 of JBEDKQ010000032.1, forward strand.
CGCGCGTTGAAAGTGTGGCGGGCATCATCATGTCGCCACACCAAAGGGCCATCTGGATTGCCCCCAACGTGCCGAAGTTGGTTGCGTTTGAAAAAATTTCTTAAATGGTGGGTCTTGGAATTGGGCACACCGATTCGTAAGCGCGCGAGGCCCTGAGCACCATGGCATCGTCAAACATGCGGCCCACAAATTGAAGGCCAATTGGCAAGCCTTCTTTGGTTAAGCCACAAGGGATGGTTGAAGCGGGTTGCTGCGTCAGGTTGAATGGGTAACTGAACGGCGTCCAACCCAACATGGCCTCAGGGGTCATCACTTGTTGACCTGCAGGCCTTGCATCAAATGCGGGCACCGCTACAGAAGGCGTGACCAACAAGTCGTACTTCTGCATGAACTGGCGCATGTGCGAGCCCAATGCACCTCGCTTCAAGTTCAATTGTTGAACGTCCATGGCACTGAATTTTTCGCCAATCAGGGCCTCGCCTTTGAAGTCAGGATCGGCCAAGGCTTGCTGCGCTGGCGTTAAACCGTTCCAAACCGTTAACGCACCCACAAACCACAAGCCTGTAGAAATATGCAAGGGATCTTCAAAGCCAGGATCGACCTGCTCTACATGTGCGCCCAAGCTTTGCAACACCTTGACTGCCGCTTCGACAGCAGCCGCAACTTCGGGATGGACATTGTTGGCATAACCCAAGGTGGGGGAATAAGCAATTCGCAATCCACGAATGCCATCTTCTAGGCCCACTCGGTAATCTGTGGCATCGGGTGGCAAAGCGGTCCAATCACGCGCATCGGGTTGTTTGATGACGTTCATCATGAGCGCAGCATCACGCACGCTCATGGTGTGGGGGCCTAAGTGTGCAACAGAACCAAAAGGTGACAAGGGGTACGCAGGCACTCGGCCAAAACTGGGCTTGAGGCCAAAGTTGCCACAAAAAGCAGCGGGTATTCGAACACTGCCTGCGCCATCCGTGCCCACACCCAATGGGCCTAAACCTGCCGCAACCGCAGCGGCCGCGCCTCCCGAAGAACCGCCCGGTGTTTTGTCGGTGTTCCAAGGGTTGCGCGTGATACCCGTAGCAGGGGAATTGGTTTCGCCTTTGCAGCCAAATTCGGGGGTGGTGGTTTTTGCAAACAACACCGCGCCTGATTCACGCAAACGGGCCGTCACGGGCGCATCCACATCCCATGCTTGCTGCGGATCAACCGTGCGACTGCCGCGCAAGGTGGGCCACCCGCGGGTCAGAATCAAGTCTTTGATGGAGGCCGGCACACCTTCTAAAGCACCCACTTCAGCACCACCCTGCAATGCAGCTTTGCGATGCGCTTGCCATTTGGCTTCGCTGGCTTTGGCGCAGGCCATGGCCACTTTTTCATCAACCAAGGTGAACGCATTCAGTTGGGGGTTGATGCGTTCAATGCGCGCCAACAAGGCTTGCGTGGTGTCAACAGGAGAGGCCTGACCGCTGCGGTACAAACTGAGCAGTTGCTCTGCTGTGCATTGCGTTAAATCACTGGGTGTGGTGCTTTGCGTCATGGTCGCGTCCTTGTTTGAGGGCTGAGTTTTTTCCACGGCAAATCGCCGGGATCTGCTGCCATGGGTCCGGGTGCTTTGGCCACAATGACCTGCGAAGCAATGGGTGTGAAATCTGCACGAAAATGGTTAGAGCTTTTGGCCACCACAATTTTCATTTTTTCGGGATGGATGCCCACTGTGCGCAACAGTTCTCTGTCTAATAATTGCATCTTGCCGCTGACCACAGCCACCAAGATGCCTTCAATTTCCAAACAAGCACTGGGGCCCATTTGAACTGTGACACCCGTCATCATGGGGCCTTTTAAAACACATTGGCCGTCGCTGATGGCCTTGACTGTAAAGCGCGCTTGAACGGGCGGATCACTCAACTGCCCTGTGAAGATGGGCACAGCTTTACCAAGACTGCAATCGATTTGTGCACCCACGCCTGCGTCACATGCTTTTTGTGCTGCCTCCGGGTCAAACATCAAACCCAAGGCCACTTGAGCGGGGTAGGCTTTGCCGGCACCTTGTTGCATCAATGCATGCAACATGCCTGTGGTGTTGCTGTCGCCGCCTGCGCCAGGATTGTCTTGTGTGTCGGCAATGACCACCGGCGCTGATGCGCTGCTGGCCGTGGCCATGGCTTGCACCACCGCCTCACGTGCAGACATCCAGTCGGGGCGCCACAAAGAAGGTTCACTGACGGCCTTGAACAAACGTTCAACCACTTGCTCGGCTTGTGGGCCATGGCCCCACACCACGGGGCCGCAAGCTTCAAAATCGGAGGCTGGGAAGCCCATGCAAAAACTCAACATGACACCCGATGCTTGGTCGAGTTCCAACAATTGCGCGTAAGCCGATTTGGCTGGCTCCATCCAAGTGCTTTGCGCGTTGAGTGAAATCAAGAAAGGAAAACGCCTTGCATGCATCGGCTCTTTGCGGCCTAGCTTTAAGCGGCGCTGCATTAACTGTGCAGCCAACTCGCCCGTGTCGGCCATATCGATGTGCGGATACGTACGATAAGACACCAAGGCATCACTTTGCGTCAACATGCGCTGGGTCACATTGGCGTGCAAATCCAAGCTGGCCACAATGGGAATGTTCGGTCCTACCAACTGACGGATGCGCGCAATCAGTTCGCCTTCGCTGTCATCGGCATGCTCGGCCACGGCCGCCCCATGCAAGTCAAGGTACACACCGTCTAAGCCGCGTACCAAGGCGCTTCTGACATCTTCCAAAATGGCGTGGCTAATTCGCTCAAAAGCATCTTGCGTGACGTACGATGAAGGTGTAGCGCCAGCCCAAGCCGAGGGCACCAGCTCCCATTGCCAACGTTTGGCGGCATCGATGAACCCTGCAATGGGAATGTTGATGCCGCTTAATTGATCAATCACAGTTTGACCGCGCATGTAAGCAGGAAAAGATTCACCGCGGTTAAACGCCGTCCAATCGGCCAAACTGGGTGCAAAGGTATTGGTTTCGTGTTGATAACCGGCAACCAGAATGCGTGTCATGATGAAATTTTTCTTGCCTGTCAGCAGGCGGTGCGTTTAAAAAATAGCAGCAGGCGCTGCTTCAAATAATTTTTGGGTGTAGGCATGCTGCGGCGATGCGTACAAATCGGCCGTTTTGCCCATCTCCACAATTTGACCTTGGTGCATCACGATCACTTGATCGCACAGCTGAGCGGCCACCCGCAAATCATGGGTGATGAACAACATGCCCAAGCCCAAGCGTGACTGAATTTCGCGCAACAAGGTGAGGATTTGCGCCTGCACACTGACATCCAGGGCACTGACGGCCTCATCGGCCACCAGCACTTTGGGCTCGCAGGCCAAGGCCCTTGCAATGGCCAAGCGCTGACGCTGCCCGCCACTGAACTGCGTGGGATAACGCTGCAGCGCCTCAACGGGCAAGCGCACTTGTTGCATCAAGGTTTCGGCCAGAGCTTGTGCTCTGTCTTGGGCCATACCAAAATTGATGGCACCTTCCACAATCGATTGACCCACTGTACGCCGTGGGTTCAAGGAGCGATTGGGATCTTGAAACACCACTTGCACATGACTGCGCAAAGGCCTGAGTTGACTTTCTGGCAGGGCGGCAATTTGGTGATCGCCCCAATGAATAGCGCCAGACGTTGGGTCAATGAGGCGAATGAGGCAGCGTGCCAAAGTCGATTTGCCCGAGCCTGACTCGCCCACAATGCCGATGGTTTCACCCGCTCTCACGGCCACGCTGGCCGCCTTCAAAGCGTGGGTTTCGTGACCGCGACCCAACCAATCTCGGCTGACATAAGTTTTGCAAACATCTGTGCCTTTTAAAAGCGCAGGACCTTGTGCCGTAGCTCTTGCTGGCGGTGGCGTCATGCTGGGCACCGCCGCCAACAAGGTCTGGGTATAGGCTTCTTGAGGATGTCGCAGCACTTGCTCTGACGTACCTGACTCTACGGCACGCCCTTGGTTCATGACCAACACGTCGTCTGCAATTTCGGCAACCACGCCCATGTCGTGCGTGATGAACAACACCGCACAACCCTGCTCCGCTTGCAGTTGTGAAATGAGTTTCAAAATTTCTTTTTGCGTTGTGACGTCGAGTGCCGTCGTGGGCTCGTCGCAAATCAACAAAGCTGGTTTCAAGATGACCGCCATGGCAATCACAATGCGCTGCCTTTGGCCACCACTGAGCTGGTGCGGAAAGCTTTCGTAGATTCGCAGAGGGTCGGGCAAGCGTACACTTTCAAACACGCGCATCACTTCGGCCTTGCGTTTTTCGGCAGTCCAATCGGTGTGGGTTGCCAGCAGTTCGTCCACTTGATCACCGCAGCGCATCACAGGGTTGAGCGCTGTCATGGGTTCTTGAAAAACCATGCCCATGGCTTGCCCGCGCAAAGCACGCAAACGAGATTGAGGAACCTTCAAAAGCGCCTCCCCTTGAAGCAAGATTTCGCCGTGATCGGGTTTCAGTTCACGCGCCAGCAAGCCCATGACGGTGGTGGCCATGACCGACTTGCCAGACCCCGACTCACCGACAACGCACAAAGTTTTGCCACGTTCAATGCTGAGGCTAATGTCTTGAATGGCGTGCGAACGGTCACCGCCTTTTGGCAAAGCCACCGACAAATGCTTGATTTGCAAGACTGGGTCAGACATCAGGTACCTCGTCTTGCAAACTTAGGGTCGAGCACATCGCGAAGGCCATCGCCCAACAAATTGACGGCCAACACCGTAGGGACCAAGAACAAAGCGGGGTACAAGACATTGCCAGGGTACTGACTGAATTGCACACGACCTTCGGCCATGATGTTGCCCCAAGTGGGGATGTCGGGCGGCAAACCCAAACCCAAGAAACTCAAAATGGCTTCTGTCAGAACGGCAGAGGCCGCGACAAAGGTGCCTTGCACAATCAGTGGCGCCAGCGCGTTGGGCAAAATGTGTCGGAACAAAATGACCGGTGTGGGCGTAGCCAATGCGCGCGCCGCTTCCACAAAAGGTTCTTCGCGCAAACTCAGTACCAATGAGCGCACCAAACGTGTCACACGCGGCACCTCAGGAATGGCAATGGCCACCACAACCGTTGAGATGGTGGCACCCAAAGCCGCCACCAAAGCAATGGCCAACAAAATGGCCGGGATGGCCATCAAGCCGTCCATGAAGCGCATGAGCACCGCGTCGACCGCACGGAAATATCCCGCCAACATGCCCATGCCGCCACCCAACACCAAGGCCAGCAAGGCGGTAGAGGCGCCTACGCCCAACGAAACACGCGCGCCATACACCACACGGCTGTACAAATCCCGACCAAAACTGTCGGTGCCCAGCCAAAAGGTGTGTTGCACCGTAGTGCCGTCGAGCAACGCAAATTGCCCGGACATGCCCACGGCTTTGTTGATGAAGTTGGAGTCCATGGCGCTCGGGTCAACCGTGCCCAAGAAAGGTGCCATGCACGCCACAAAAACCATCAGTCCCAAGACCACGACGCCAAACTTCACGGACCCATTGGCCCACAATCTTTGCAAGGTGTTCATCAGTACCGAATCCTTGGGTCTAAGAACAAATAACTCAGGTCAACGCACAAGTTGATCAACACATAGCTGACCGAGAACAACAGCACCAAACCTTGAATGACCGGGAAATCTCGATTGAGCACAGCATCGACTGTGAGCGAACCCAAGCCGGGAATGGCATAGACTGTTTCGGTGACCACCACGCCGCCAATGAGGAGGGCAATGCCAATGCCCACCACGGTGACAATGGGCACCGCAGCGTTGGCCAAGGCATGTCGCAGCAAAACGGCCGATTCGGCAATGCCCTTGGCACGTGCGGTGCGAATGTAGTCTTCCGTGAGTGCCTCAGAAACGCTGGCCCGGGTAACACGTGCAATGAGCGCAACGTAAATCATGGCCAGCGTCATCCAGGGCAAGATCAATTGGCGCATCCACGCCCATGGCCCCGCAGCAGAAGGTCCCGACAAAGACTTATAGCCTTGCACGGGCAACCACTCAAGGCGAATGGCAAACAAGTAAATGAGCAGATAGCCAATGACAAACACTGGCACTGAAAAGCCAGCCACCGAAAAGCCAGACAACAGTCGATCGAGCCAGCCGCCCATGCGCCAAGCGGCCAGCGTGCCCAAGGGCACCGCAATCAAAATGGCCAAGACAACCGTGCCAAATGCCAATGACAGGGTGGGCTCTACACGTTGCGCAATGAGTTCTGTGACTGGCTTGTTCAAATAGTATGAGAAGCCCAAATCACCTTGAAACACATTGGCCATCCAGATGCCGTACTGAACCGGAATAGGTCTGTCCAAACCCAATTGAACTTGGATTTTGGCGATGTCTTCGTTGGTGGCGCTGTTACCCGCAATGACGGCGGCGGGGTCGCCGGGGGCCAATCTCAAGATGAGAAAGACCACCAGCGAAACCACGAACAGAACCGGAAGCACCGCAAGGATGCGGCGCAACAGGAATTGCAGCATGGTTTAGTTTTTCTTGACGTTCCACATCAATGGCACACCCGGTGTGACCAACATGCCCGAAACATTGCTGCGAAGCGCTGCAGGACTGATGTACTGACCCAAAGGTGCATGGGTGGCAGTTTCAAATGCGACGCGTTGAATTTCGGTGGCAATTTTCTTTTTCTCTGCAGCTTCGGTAGTGCGCGCAAAGCGGCCTTTCAAGTACTCGAGGCGTGGTTCATCTTGCCAACCAAACCAACCATTCTGACCCTTGGCATTGAGCATGGCCATGGACAAAGGATTGGAAATGTCGCCGGCTGTCCATGCCGTCAAGAAGAGATGCCAACCGCCTTGTGCAGGTGCATCTTTCTTGGCTCGGCGCGCCAACAAGGTGGCCCAGTCCATTTGCTGAAAGTCAACCTTGAAGCCCGCGGCTTGCAACTGCTGCTGCGCCACCAGAGGCAATTTGGCAATTGAAGCCAAGTCGGTGGGGCGCATCAGGGTAATGGGCGTACCGTCATAACCCGCTTCTTGCAACATTTGTTTGGCTTTGGCAGGATTGGCAACGCCCGTAAAGTAGCCCGTGTCCTCATCGGCGTAAGCGGTACCGCATGGGAAAATACTGCGGCACAAACGACCCATTTCTGGAATGCCAACTTGCGTGTTGATGTAGGCCTGTTGACCCATGGCCACCATGGCAGCTTGGCGAATTTTGGGATTGTTGAAGGGCGCATGCAGGTGGTTAAAGCGCATGATGAATTGCAGACCTGCTGGCGCAAAATTCTCAACACGGACACCTTCGGTTTTCTTCAATGCATCCATTTGCTCGAAGCTGGGCTGCTCGATGATGTCAACTTCGCCAGCCTTGAGGGCATTGAACTGCGTCTGAGTGTCACGAATGATGACCCACTCTACGCGGTCAAAATTGACGGGGCGGCCACCGGCCATGGCACTGGGCGCCTCTGGACGAGACTTGTATTTGGCGTTGCGGGTGTAAACCACCAAAGCACCAGGCTTGAATTCATCGGCCTTGAAGACAAAGGGGCCAGAGCCAATGTGTTCCTTGATTTGCTCGGTGCCAGGTGTGGCCGCAATGCGCGCAGGCATGATGAAAGGCACATTGGAAGAGGCCTTGCCAAATGCATCCAACACAATGCCGCATGGCTGATTCAAATTGATTTTGAAAGTGTTGGCATCTGGCGTTTCATAACCTGTGATGAAGGTATTCAAAATGCCACCCATGGCATCGCGACTGGCCCAGCGCTTTAAGGAAGCCACCACATCCTCGCTGGTAACGGGCTTGCCATCGTGAAACTCCAAGCCAGGACGGAGCTTGAAGGTCCACGTTTTTTCGTCTTTTGAAATTTGATAGGAATCGACCATCTGTGGCTTGATTTGGCCCTTGGCATCTTCTGTGAACAAGGTGTCATAAATCATGTAGGCATGATTGCGAGTGACGTAAGCGGTTGTCCAGATGGGGTCCAACACGGTCAGGTTGGCATGCGGCACAAAACGCAAAACCTTGTTGTTGGGAGTTTGCGCTTGAACCGCGCTTCCGGCCATCATGGCCAAACTTAAAGAAAGACTTGCGGCGAAAAGTGAGCGACGTTTCATCAAGATTGACTCCAAAAGAAAAATAACGCGGAATTGCTGAAACCTGTACCTTGAAAAGATCAAAATGAAGGCTTTGGAAACAACCCCACTATAGACCTCACAATTAAAAAAGGATCTCATGGTCATCCCCAATATGACAGCGCTTGAGCTGTCACAAGCGATACACACCAAAAGCCTCTCATGCCGCGAAGTGAGCTTGGCGTTTTTGAAACAAATCGAAGCGCACAACGGTGCCAGCAACGCCATCGTCAGCCTTGCGCCGGCAGAATTCGTGTTGTCACAAGCAGATCAAAAAGACGCGCAATTGGCGCGCGGCGAATCGATGGGCTGGCTGCACGGCATACCCCAAGCCGTCAAAGACTTGGTCGAAGTGGCGGGCTTTCCCACCCGCCACGGCTCGCCCCTCACCGAGACCTTGCCAGCCACCACAGACAACCTCATGGTGGCGCGCATGCGTGCAGCGGGTTGCATCTTTCTTGGTAAAACCAACACGCCCGAATTTGGTCTGGGCTCGCACACCTTCAACGAAGTATTTGGCGCCACCCGCAACGCATGGGACCCATCCAAAAGTGCTGGCGGCAGCAGTGGCGGTGCAGCTGTCGCTTTGGCGCAGCGCATGTTGCCCGTTGCCGATGGCTCAGACTTCATGGGCAGTTTGCGCAACCCTGCAGCTTGGAACCATGTCTTTGGCATGCGCCCGTCACAAGGCAGATTACCCCGATACCCTGTTGCCGACGGCTTCATTGCGCAGTTGAGCACGGAAGGCCCTATGGCCAGAACCGTTCGTGACTTGGCCATGCTCTTGTCCACCCAAGCGGGTTATGACGCACGTTCACCTCTCACCATTGCAGAATCGGGACAAACGTTTACGCAAAGCCTAGATGCCGCCATGAAACATCGGCGCATCGGTTGGTTAGGCAACCTCCATGCTTACTTACCCATGGAAGACGGTATTTTGTCGGTCTGCGAAAGCGCTCTGAAAACACTGGAAACAACTGGCTGCGATGTGTCTGCCGCTCAGTTGGGCATGTCGCCTGAAGAGATTTGGGAAGCATGGTTGGTGTGGCGCAAAGCATTGTCGGGTCGCAACATTGGCACTTACACACACCACCCCAATTGGCGCAACAAAGTCAAGCCCGAAGCGCAATGGGAATATGACCAATCACTGAGCCTCACTGGCAGTCAACTGATGCAAGCCAGTGTGACACGGACACGCTATTACCAAAGCATGCTGAAGTTGTTTGAATCGTTTGACGTCCTGGTTTTGCCTTCGGCGCAAGTCTGGCCATTTGATGTGACTGAACGCTGGCCTCAGTCCATCAATGGCCAAGCGATGGACACCTATCACCGTTGGATGGAAGTGGTGATCTATGCCACTTTTGCAGGCTTGCCCGCCATCAGTGTCCCTGCCGGATTCAATGCCCAAGGTCTGCCGATGGGCTTGCAATTGATTGGCAAACCACAAGGTGATTTTGAACTCTTGCAAGTGGCCTACGCTTATGAGCAGGCGGCGCAAGAACTGATGCAAAAACGCCCACCGGGCATTTGAAGGCAAGCCCTATCAGCGCAGCGCACCCGTCAAGGTGAGGCTGGCCAAAGCCATCACTTTGGCCGAGTCCACCAACTCTTGAATGCCCACGTACTCGTTGGGTTGGTGCGCCAAGTCAAGAATGCCAGGGCCATAGGCAATACAGTCCTTCAACTTGCCCGTTCGCACAATGTGTTTTTGATCGTAAGTGCCAGGGCTTGCAATGTACGAAGGCTCGCGGCCCAGCACGCGGGCAATGGCCCGTGCTGTGGCATCTACCACAGGGGCATCTTTGGGCGTAGCGGTGGGCACAAAGCTCATGATCTCGCGAATGCCGTAATCAAAGCCGGGACGGGTGCGCTTCAATTCATCCAGCATGTCGATGATTTCTTGCTTGACCGCTTCTAAATTTTCTTCGGCAATAAAGCGACGATCGAGCACGGTGCGGCAGCTGTGCGCCACCACAGGCGAAGGCGTATCGGCCGTGGGCCAACCCCGCGCATCGTTGGCATAGCGCTGCTCGACTTGACCGCCGTGAATGCTGTTGATGTTCAAGGTGCTGACGCGGGCACCCGGTGGCTCAACGGGTTCAGCGGTCAGTCGTTGATTCAACCGAGGTAGCAATTGCGTTTCGAGCAAATGAATGAATGCACTCATGTGATTGATGGCGCTGTCGCCCAAAAACGGCATAGAGCCATGCGCAATGCGCCCTTTGGTTTCGACCTCGCCCCACCACACACCGCGGTGACCTAAACAAATTCGATCAACACCCAGGGGCTCAGGGATGATCACATGGTGCACACGCGGTTTGCTGAAGTAACCGCGCTCGGCCAAATAGCCAACGCCTGCAAAGCCCCCCGACTCTTCGTCCACGGTACCACTGATTTCAAGCGCACCCGGAATGGGCAAACCCGACTCAATCAGGGCCTCACAGGCAATGATGCTGGCCGCCAAACCGCCCTTCATGTCGCAAGTGCCGCGGCCATAAATTTTGCCATCGCGAATTTCTGCGCCAAATGGATCTGAAGTCCAACCACTGCCTGCTTCCACCACATCAATGTGGCTGTTGAAGTGAACACACTCACCCGCTGCTGCGCCTTGCCAACGCGCCACCACATTGACGCGGGGTTTGGCATCGGAGTCGCCGGGGGCACCAAGTGCGCGAACATATTCGACTGCAAAGCCGCGAGGCTTGAGGCGCTCCCCGATGAAACGCGCACACGCTTCATAAGCATCGCCTGGTGGATTGACGGTGGGAATGCGCACCAAGTCTTGCGTCAGTGCCACCACCTCGTCTTGCTTGGCCTCGATGCGTGCCAACAAAGCCTGAACTTGAGGGCTCATATCGGGTGAGGTGGTTTTTGTATTCATCAGTTTTGTCTCCAAGGCAAGCCACGTTTGCGCCAGCCACCCAGCAATCCGCGGTGGGCATTGGCATCGGGGTCTCCCTCAAAACCTTCCAGTATGTTGTAGGCCTCTAAGCCCAATTGGGTTGCACGTTGGGCTGCCGCCACAGACCGAACACCACTGCGGCACAGTAGCACGATCTTTTTGCCTTCAGCACCAATGGCTTGAATACCAGCGTCAAACTGCGGGTTGACGTCCACCACGGGCCATTGCTTCCAAGCCAGCGGCTTGGCTTCGGGGACAAAGCCCACCCACGCACGTTCGGCATCAGACCGCACATCGACCAAAACCGCCTCGTCGGCTTGCACCCAGTGCCACGCCAATTCGGGCAAGACATCGCCGGCATAGCCCTGTGCGGGTCGCACACTTGTTACATCTTGGGACATCACTTCTCCTCCGGCATCGTGGCGCAAGCCCGACGTTAAATTGGCAGGAACCGCTTCATCGATTCGCTTGGGTTTGGGTAAATTCAAATTGCGCATGATGGCTTCAAACTCGGCCAAGGATTTACCAGCGATGCGCGAATTGTGTTGCTGTTCATGGCCAATGCTGGAATGCGTACGACCTTGGTAATCGTGGCCCGGCCACACTGTGGTGCTGGCTGGCAACTTGAACAAAACTTGGGTCAGGCTGTGGAACATGTTTGTAGCACTGCCCGATTGAAAATCGGTCCGGCCACACCCCCCAATCAAGAGTGTGTCGCCTGAGAAAACATGGCTGGCCTGCTCTGTGGCCAAATAAAAACACATGCTGCCCCCAGTGTGGCCAGGCGTATGGAGGGCTTTTAAAGCAAATGCGCCAAAGGGAATCATTTGGCCATCCACCAACTGCACGGCAGCGGTTCCAATGTGACAGCCTTCGGGTGCGGCTGTTTGTGCGCCCAAGTGTTCGGCCAACAAACCTGCGCTGGTGATGTGATCGGCGTGGGCATGTGTTTCAAGCGCCCAACGCAGTTTCAGGCCCAAGGCTTGAATGGTTTGTTGGTCTCGCTCAACTTGCGTATCGACCGGATCAATGATCACAGCGTCTAAACTTTTTGCGTCGTACACCACATAGGTGTATGTGCTGGACGCTGTGTCAAACAGCTGCACAATTTGCAGGGCTTGGTCAGTCATGTCGCAACCCAACTTAAGCAAACTTGGTCAGCATCTCGGCCACATGCTCTGCAGATTGATCGCCTTGTTCAATCATGCAGCCCACCATGGAAAAGAATGCTTTGTCCAAGGCTTTGCGTGAAGCGGCCATTTGTTGGGCAATTTTTTCACAGTCGGCATCGGCGTCAATCAGCTTTTGCAAGCCACGCAATTGGCCTTCAATACGGGCCAAACGGGCACAAAGGGCTTTCTTTTTTTCAGGGTCTGCAAGGCGGCTCATGGGGTTCTTTCTAGGAGAATGCAAATTATGATAACTTTTGCCACCTTTTGAGAACATATTTCAGGAACTCTCTTCATGTTTGCCAATTTGCACCCTTATGTCATTGCCGCCATTGGCGGCGTTCTCATTGGCTTGGCCAGTTGGCTGCTTTGGTGGGGCTTAGGCCGCATTGCGGGCATCAGCAGTATCACGGCAGAAGCCATGACTGCCCCCACCCAGCCAGACACTTGGCGCTGGGCATTTTTAGCGGGTTTGATTGTGGGCGGTTGTCTTTTGGGTCAAGGCCTTGAAATTCCAACACTGCCCACCCGCCCCTTGTACTTGCTCATCCCTGCGGGTTTGTTGGTAGGCTTTGGCACCGTCTGGGGCAGTGGTTGCACCAGCGGCCATGGCGTTTGCGGCTTGGGTCGCTTGTCCTCGCGCTCCTTGGTTGCGGTTGGAACGTTCATGGCCACCGGCATGTTGGCCGTTACCTTCATGCGAGGTGCCGCATGAGCGATCAATTTCCTCGCGCTGGCCGTTTGGGATTGGCCTTTTCTGCAGGTCTCGTCTTTGCCGCAGGTCTGGTGTTGTCGGGCATGACCCAGCCTCTCAAAGTCTTGGGCTTTTTGGACATTACCGCCATCAACAAAGGCCCCTTTCCCGGCTTGTGGGACCCCACACTGGCTTTTGTCATGGGCGGCGCCGTGTGCGTCACGTTGTTGGCATTTGCTTGGACACCGCGCTTGGCCAAAGCCCCTTTATTTGCCAATCAGTTTCATACCCCCAAGCAAAGCCACATCGATTTTCCCTTGGTAGGAGGCGCTGCCATGTTTGGTCTGGGTTGGGGCTTGGTGGGCTATTGTCCTGGGCCCGCCCTGGCCTCGGCATTGTTAAGTCTTGATGCACTCCTATTTACGGGCGCCATGCTGGTCGGCATGTTGATTTGTAAGTCTTTTCTAAGAAAAAAGGCTGCGATTGGAAGTTGACGTTTACGTCAACGTCAATTAGACTGAGGCGCTTCGCTTTGCGGCCCATTGACGGCCCTGTTTGTGACCCGGCTTGCAACTCTGTTTGCGCCACTATTGATCCTTCACTGGAAACTTGCCATGACCGACTTGTCTGCCGAATTCAAAGCCCTCGCCGAGTACCGCCCCACGCACAAAGTGCGATTTGTGACCGCCGCCAGTTTGTTCGATGGCCACGATGCGGCCATCAACATCATGCGCCGCATCTTGCAAAGCATGGGCGCTGAAGTGATTCACTTGGGTCACAACCGTTCGGTCGATGAAGTGGTCACAGCTGCTTTGCAAGAAGACGCACAAGGCATTGCCATCAGTTCTTACCAAGGCGGCCACGTTGA
>JBEDKQ010000033.1:0-35592 GCA_041172085.1 Pseudomonadota bacterium
GCAGGCGCTGCTTCAGCTTTTTTCTTTTGGACCCATGCTGAGTAATCAGCATCGGACAAAACGAGCACATTGATGGGCATGTAAGCATGCTCTTTGCCGCACAATTCTTGGCACTGGCCATAGAACATGCCTGTACGCTCCGCCAAGAAATGGGTGTCGCGCACAAAGCCAGGAATGGCGTCTTGCTTGATACCGAACGAAGGCACGGCAAAAGCGTGGATCACGTCGGAAGCTGTTGTGATGATGCGAATTTTTTTGCCGACAGGCACAACCAATGGATTGTCTACTTTCAGCAGGTAGTCATCGGGCATATCGCCTTTGGCACCCGAGTTTGACAAGATACGGTGTGAATTGTCCAAGGATGAAACAAAAGACAAGCCTTCGCCTTCGCCCTTGATGTAGTCATAGCTCCAGCGCCACTGATGACCCGTAGCCTTGATGGTGAGGTCGGCGTTGGATGTGTCTTTTTGGGCAATCACTGTTTTGGTGGCAGGGATGGCCATGAAAATCACAATGATGAAAGGTGCCAAGGTCCAAGCAATTTCAACTTTGACAGACTCATGAAAGTGAGCTGGCTTGTGACCCAAGGATTTGCGATGCTTCAGGATTGAATAGAACATCACTCCAAAAACAGCCACAAAGATCACCAAACAAATGATCATCATGAAAATGTGCAAGTCGGCCTGATCTGCAGCCAGCTTGGTGGCTGGTGCGTGCAAGTTCAGTTGATTGACCGCTGGGCCGCCGGGTAAATCTTTGACGGCGTAGGCAGACGATGTCAAACCAGCCAAAGCAAGCGCGCTGCTGTTGGCAATTTTTTTCCAATGTTGGCTCAATTTATTCACTTTAAATCCTCGAAAAACAGTGCAGCAGACAACCAACCGGTATCAGCGGAATTTGGACTGAGGAACAACTTTGAGTTCTCCAGGCTGGCTACCCAAATAATCTGCAATCATTTTGAGTTCGGCCAATGAGTATTGCTTGGCAACACCACCCATGACGGCATTGCTGCGGCCCCAAGTGGCAGAACCCTCTTGTTTATAGGACTTCAAAGCCATGTACAAATAGTCTTTGTGTTGGCCAGCAATTTTGGGGAAATCGGGTGTGGTGGGCTTGCTGTAGTTGGCGCCGTGACAACCCGCGCAGCCGCCTTTGGTCAGCAATTCAGCAACCTTGGCTGGCGCAGGGGCAATGAGATCGGGTGCAGGCAATGTATTGCCGTGCAATTCGTAGTAGGCAGAAACATCTGCGATGTCTTGCGCTGTCATACCCAGCGCAACACTGCGCATGGTGGGGTGCTTGCGCTCGCCAGATTTGTAGGCATTCAATGCATTTGCAATGTACTTAGCGCCTTGCCCAGAAATCATGGGCACTTTGTAAACGGAAGGGAAACTGGCTTGATATCCGACAATGCCATGGCAACCAATGCACATGGCAATTTTTTTCTCTCCAGCTTGAACATCACCTTTAAGGTCTTGCGCGACTGACATTTGGCCAGCCATGCCCGCGAACAAAGCTGCCGCAATGGCAAAAGATTTGAAACTCATGGGACGCATTCTGAAAAAAATAATTGTGGTTGATCTAAATCAAATATTATACATAGTTGGCTTTACGCTAATTAAGTGCAAAGACCACTTCGCGTGTCATGCTCACCTCTTTTTAACATTACAAAAAACTTACTTTCTGAATTCTCTTGACTCGAATTGAGATCCGCAAACTTGCATAACACGCCATTATCCAAACAAAGTCGCAAATGAACATTGGTCCTCTTTTTAAACAGTACAACGCACTTACCAAGCCTAGGGTCATTCAGCTGATTGTTTTCTGCGCATTGATCGGCATGGTGTTGGCCGTACCAGGACTGCCAACATGGGGCGAGTGGCAAAGAATGGCCATAGCCAGCCTAGGGATTTGGTTGGTTGCGGGCGCCGCTGCGGCCTTCAATTGTTTGGTCGAAAAGACCATTGATGCCAAGATGCGCAGAACTTCCTGGCGACCCACAGCCAAAGGCGAACTATCAGATATGCAAGCTCTGATTTTTTCAGCCACCCTTTGCACCATTGGTTCCGCCATTTTGTATGTGTGGATCAACCCCATCACCATGTGGCTAACGTTTGCCACGTTTGTGGGCTACGCTGTCATTTACACCCTCATCCTCAAGCCCATGACACCTCAAAACATTGTCATTGGTGGGGCTTCTGGCGCTATGCCACCCGTTCTGGGTTGGGCTGCCATGACAGGCGAAGTTGGCGCCGAAGCAGCAATTCTATTTTTAATCATCTTTTTATGGACGCCGCCCCATTTTTGGGCACTCGCTTTGTACCGCGTTGAAGACTACAGAAAGTCGGGCCTCCCCATGCTGCCTGTCACCCACGGCAATGAGTTCACGCGACTTCAAATTCTGCTCTACACCTTCCTGTTGGCCGCATCTTGCTTAATGCCTTTTGCCTTCGGCATGAGTTCTTGGCTTTACCTTATTGGCGCCATAATTTTGAGCATTGGCTTCATTGCTTATGCCGTAGCCCTTCTTAAAAAATATACAGATGAATTGGCACGCAAAACTTTTCGCTTTTCACTGATTCATCTCACGGCACTCTTTGCAGTCTTGCTGCTCGACCATTACATCTTGACCTAAGTCAAATTGGTCGCCGTTCAATTGACGTAAGTCAATTTTTTCGCTGGCGGCAAGGCATGAATTTATCGAAACCCCTGATGGTCATCTGACACATAAGCTCTTTAAACTGGGTGTCACATCAACTCAGGGGTTCAAGATGTCTGCCATTCACACAGATCTTCCTTTGCTCAGTCCCTTCACATGGCTGAAGAATGGCTTTGCTGACATGCGCAGAACCGCCTTCGTGGGAACTTTTTACGGCTTGGTATTTGTGCTGTTGGGCTATGCCCTCACTCTTGTTTATGCCAACTACTGGAAAGCCACCATGGGTTTAACCGCAAGTTTCTTTTTGCTGGGTCCTATTGTTTGCACGGGCATTTACGATCTTTCGCGACAACTGCAAAACGGCGAAACCTTGAGCCTTCAAAAAAGCATGAAGGCATGGTTGCCTAATTGGAAAATGATGGGTTTCTTTGCCATCATTTTGACCTTTCTCATGATCGTTTGGGCACGCGTATCGATTGTCGTCTTTGCTTTATTTGCAGACCACGAATACCCCAACTTAGACAGCCTCATGTCACAAATTGCATCTTTCAAAAACATTGAATTTTTAATGGTTTGGGCTGGTGTGGGTGCCATTTTTGCATCGCTGGCATTTGCCATTTCGGTGGTGTCTGTGCCCATGCTGCTAGATCGATCAACTGATACGCTTGAAGCCATCTTTACCAGTGCCAATGCTTTATGGAACAACACATTGGTGTGCTTAATTTGGGCCAGTTTGATCGTTTGCTTGATTGGTTTTGCGCTGGTATTTTTCAAGCCCCTGCTGATACTGACGGCACCTTTAATTGGCCATGCCACTTGGCACGCCTACCATGCATTGGTAAAACCAAATTAAGGCTTCCAACGCTTAAGTAACAATGCATTGGTCATGACGCTGACCGAACTCAATGCCATGGCTGCACCTGCCACGACCGGGCTTAAAAAGCCCAAGGCTGCCAATGGAATGCCGGCGGCGTTGTAGGCAAACGCCCAGAACAAGTTTTGCCGAATTTTGGCAACTGTGCGTGCAGAAATTTCTAAAGCACCTGCGACCAAGGCCACATCGCCTCGCATCAAAGTCATGCCGGCTGCTTGCATGGCCACATCGGTGCCGCCACGCTTGCCGTCGGCATTCAAGTTGGCCATGGCCAAACCCACGTCAGCCGCTGCCAAGGCAGGGGCATCGTTGATGCCATCGCCCACAAAAGCCACCACATGCGGCGCGCCATGCGAATTGGATTGAAGACTTTTGACCAAGGCGGCCTTGTCGCCAGGCAAGACTTCTGCAAACACCTCATCAGGCTTCAGTCCTAAGCGCGTAGCCATAGCATGTGCCGCACCTTTGTTGTCACCCGAAATCATGACCAAGCGCAGACCACGTTGCCGCAATAGATTCAATGCCTGTTGAACACCAGGCTTGGGCTCATCACCAAACGCCAAGACGGCCAATGGGCTAACGCCAGCGTTTGTTCGCTCAGCCAAAATCGAGACTGTTGCACCCTCTGATTGCAAGTGTGCCGCTTGAGCTTGCCACCCGCCCGCGGGTACTTTTAAAGCCTCCATCCAACGCAAGCTGCCCAACAACAAAGTACGACCTTGCACTTGGCCTTCACTGCCAAATCCAGGAACGGCTTGAACACCATCGGGCACCCTACATTGCAAGCTCTGATTTTTGGCTTCTTGCACAACAGCATGCGCCAATGGGTGCTCGCTACCGCTTTGCAAACTGGCTGCCAAGCTTAACAATTGCGCATTCGTTTCATGGGGTGAAGCATCGTTTAAATTGACCGAAGTCAAGGAAATCAATCTAGGCTGCCCCACCGTCAAGGTACCCGTTTTATCAAATGCAACGGTATCAACTTTGTGTGCAATTTCCAGTGCTTGCGCATCTTTAATCAGAATGCCATGTTTGGCCGCCACGCCAGTGCCCGCCATGATGGCTGCAGGCGTGGCCAAACCCAATGCACATGGACAAGCGATCACCAACACCGCAACGCTATGAATGAGTGACACCTCAAGGCTGTGCCCCGTCAACCACCATGCCAACAAGGTTAACAACGCCATCACCAACACCACTGGCACAAACACGGCAGATACCTGATCAACCAAGCGCTGAATAGGTGCTTTGGCAGCCTGCGCATCCTCTACCAAACGAATGATGTTGGACAGCACTGTGGCAGTACCTGTTGCAATCACCGTCACCAGCACGCGACCATCGCCATTGATACTGCCACCGGTGACCCGGGCGCCTATGTTTTTGTGAACCGGCAAGGGTTCACCTGTCAGCATGGCTTCATCCACTTGGGTTTGACCTTCAAGCACAACGCCATCTGCGGCAAACCGTTCACCGGGCAGGACCACCATGCGGTCGCCAACTAACAATTCGTCAATTGGAATTTCCACTTCGCCATCAGCCGTCATGACACGCGCTTTTTCGGGTCGCAAAGCATGCAATGCGCGAATGGCATCGGTGGTTTGCCGCTTGGCACGTGCCTCAAGCCACTTACCAAGCAACACCAACGTAATGACGACTGCAGAGCCTTCAAAATACAAGTGCACCATGTGGCCATCGGGTGCCATAAGCCACAACCACATAGACAACAACCAACCAGCCGAGGTCCCAATGGCCACCAACAAATCCATGTTGCCACTGCCCGCCAACAAGGCATGCCAACCGGCTTTGTAAAAACGAGCACCCAGGATAAATTGCACAGGCGTCGCGAGCAGAAACTGCCAAAGCGCAGGCAACATCCAATGCTTGCCCAATGAATCGCCCAGCATAGGAAAAACCAAGGGCGCACTCAGCATTAAACCCAACGCGACAGGCCCAAACCCAGTCCATGCGCCAGCTGGTACCTGCTCCAAATGTTCCGCCGCCAAGGGCTCATAGCCGGCATCGCGAACTGCACGGCGCAAACGGGCTTGTTGTTCTTGAGAATTCACGGCACCTGGCTCGGACAGCTTCCAAGTGACTCTGGCCGATTCAGTCGCCAAATTAACGCTGACGTCTTTGACATCGGTCAACTTTCCGATAGCGCGTTCCACGCGCGCAACACATGACGCGCAAGTCATGCCACCAATACCAATATCGCAGGACAATTCAGACATCAGCTAAGCTTACATCTATTACAGGGAGTTGCAAATGAATAACACGTTTCAAGTCGAAGGCATGACTTGTGGCCATTGCGAAATGGCTGTTAAAAAAGCCATCATCCGATTGGATCCAGAGGCCAAAGTGGCCATTGACCGCGCTGCCGGAAAAGTGGACGTGGAAAGTTCAAAGGCGCGCGAAGTCATTGCGCATGTGATTGCTGAAGAAGGCTACACCGTCGTCGCTTAAAGCGCTGACAAACGTTGCAATGCAGCCTCGCGCAGCAATCTGGCCAAAGGCGCTTCTGATCTTGACTTGAGTGACACCCAACCAAATCGCGCGTTGACGTTGAGGGGCGGTGTCAAAGCTACTTCTTTCAAGTCGGGAGCGACCGCACGTACCGTCAAGACAACGGCCTGCGTGTTCCTGGCCACATCCAACAAACTGGATATTTCTTCACAGCGCAATTGAATGAGTTGATCTGGATGCGCTTTCGCGCCGTACTTTTCTGTCAACACGCGTGCCACCTCATCACTCAATGGCGTAGAGGCGATGGGGAATTGAAGCAACTGGTTAAAACTCACACGTTTGAGTTTGGCATTGGCTGCAAAACATTTGGGCGTTCGCACTTTGTATGACCAAGACGTCACAAACATCCAAAGCGACAACAACCAAGTCAAGGTCACCGTGGCCCATTCAGATGCGCCTACCAGCATTCATACCTTTGACAGCGTAGTGGTCTGTGCAGGTGTCGCCAGTAAGCAGTTTGCTTCGCAACTGGGTGATCGCGTCAACATCTATCCTGTTAAAGGCTATTCCATCACGGTCAATTTGAACGACGCTGAAAGCCGTTCGGGCGCACCGCAGTTCAGCTTGCTGGACGACGAAACCAAGCTGGTCACCAGCCGTTTAGGCGACGACCAATTCCGTGTGGCGGGCACAGCTGAATTCAACGGCTACAACCGTGACATTCGCGCAGACCGCATCAAGCCATTGGTCGATTGGGTCAACCAATGCTTCCCCAAAATTAACACCCGCTCCGTGGTGCCATGGGCTGGCTTGCGTCCCATGATGCCCAACATGATGCCACGTGTAGGTCGCGGCAAAGCTGCCAATGTGTTTTACAACACAGGGCATGGCCATTTAGGCTGGACCTTGTCCGCCGTGACGGCTGACATGGTGGCTGAGTTGATGTCGGCTCAGGCTTCTGCTGACCGTGCCACGATCATTTCTGGATCGACCAACCTGGCACGTGTGTCCACGTAATAACCGCCGTACTCGGTGTACTTCAAGACAGCACATTGGCATGTGCTGCACTTGAAGACATCGCAGCGGTTGTAGGGAAAGTAGTCCACCGCAATGGGCGCGTTTGGTGAGTCATAGCGCGTGCCGTTGGGGTGGAATTCTTCGAAGGTCAATTCCATTTGGCCTTCTGCAAGTTCTTGCCTGAGGGTGCCAGCAGCTTGCATTTGGGCAGCGGGCCAGCGTGCGTCGGGCATGCTTTCCCAACCTTTGCAGATTTTCAGAGCGCAGGTGCAATCCCTTGAAGCATGGTTTGCAAGGGTATTGAGCTGCTCAGCATTTAGAGTGCATGACTTTTCATTCAACATGATGATGAAAAGATGATTAAGGTGCAATTGGCATCGGAAACCCATTGCGCCCTGGAAACTCAGGGGCTAACTCTCTGGCATTGGGCATTTTCAGCCAAAGGCGCAACATACGGCGACGTGTTGCAACATCATCGTGATCTTCAAACTCGGTGCGTGAATGGAGTACGGCATAGTTGTTGGCAAATTGCAGATCGCCAGGCTCCATCAACATGTCCACCCGAACGTCGGGTGAGTGCATGATGCGATCAAAACAATCCAAGGCTTCCATTTCAACTTTAGACAATGGCACACCTTTGATGTCGCAACCCAGCTCCAAATATTGGCGTAAATATCGGCAACTTAATTTGCCTTGGTGATAGCTAAAAATGGGAGACAAGCTGGGCTCGGGCTCACACAAGTGTTCAAAGTAAAACATGCGGTAGTAAAGGCCCAAATACTCAGGGTAATTCTGGAGTATTTCGTTATAAATGCGTGCCACACTGACAAGACTACTGACCCCACCTTGCTTGGCTTTACGCACACACAACAATCCCACAACATCAGACGGATCGGAGTGATAAGGCAAATACAAATTGGTTTGATACACACGTGTGCGAATGTCTTTGGGGTCGCCTACTGCTGCCACTTCGCCCAACAAATCACCCCGAGGGTTTTGGCACACTGGCATGCCAAGGTGCAGTCCAATACCGTAATACATGGCCTTCAATTCATCTTCTGTGTAGCGATGCACTGGCAGGCTACGCCACAAGGAAAAGCCCCGACCGTTCTCGAGTTCTTCTGCTAAAGACGCTAGGCGAGTTACCATGGCTAAGCCTAGGGGAAAGTCTTTGCGATAAAAGTGAGGAAAGCAAAGACCACTAGCCTTAAGTGAAGCCAAAGCATCGTCTAATTCCTGAATGTCTTCAGGTTGAAGTTGTTCAATCCAACTTGTGTCTTCTTGAATATCTTTACCTGTCCAAGCGGCAGGACCTTTCGCTGGATTTTTGAGAATGACACTCATGGTGATTTAAGCTTGTATCGATCGAGCTCTTGCGCAATTTCTACCAATCTGCTCGCCAATTCTTCACGTGAACGCGAGTCCATGTGCTCGGGCGACACATTGATCTGAACACCAGCGGGATGGCTCCATTGCAAAGCCTCTTGTGCACTTTCGATTCGCTCTCGCAGGGCAAATGTTTTAATTTCTCGGGTAATTCCTTTCAAATGCACCGATGGTTTCTCTTCTGCTTTGAAAAGGTGCTTCACATGCGAATAGGTTTCGTAACTGAGCAAAATACCACCTGGCTCAGCGTTTGACTCTAGCCTCTGAGCAACGTTAACTTCACCACCAATGATGGTGTAACTCAAGCGCTCTTCGCTGCCAAAATTACCAACATTGCAATAGCCCGTGTTGATACCAATTCGAATGACAAAAGGCGTTTCGAATCCGCGCTTTTTCCATTGCTCGCCCAATACTTTCATTCTATTTTGCATCTTGACGGCCATCTCCACACAGGCAATAGCATCTTCTGCCACACCTTTGGACTCTGGATCGCCAAAGAAAAGCATCATGGCATCACCAATGTATTTGTCGATTGTCGCGCCATAGTCCAGCGCAATTTTGGTCATCTCCGAGAAATACTCATTGAGATACTCGGTCAGTGCTTCTGGCTGAAGTGATTCAGCTGTACTGGTAAATTCTTTGATGTCACTGAAAAAAACAGTCAGCTTTTTTCGTTGTGTGGCAACACGGGTGTCTTGCTTTCCAGAAAACAAAGCCTGGTGAATTTGAGGTGGCAAGTACTTGCTTAACTTGATAGACAGCTCTTCAAAGGCTTGTCCTCGCAACTCAACCTCTTTGGTTTTAAGTTTGAGACTGCGGTTCAAATCAACCAACTTGGCTTGTTGTCGATCGGCATGCCGAACCAACTGTTGGTTTTCACTGAGGGTTAACTTCAGCTGCTCTAGCAGACGCCTCGCATAATCATCAAGGACATCAACCGATGCACTTGACAAGGCTTGTATGGCCTCTTCGATCAGCGCATTTTCTCGCGCATAAAGATCAAAAGGGGTCATGCTCGTTAACCCTTTAGACCGGCATGAAATTGAAATTCAATTCAGGAAAACGGTCTTTAAAGTCTTCCCCCAACTCTTGCATGACGTCATCATCTTGTTCGAACTTCCAATCAATTTTGACGGGAACTTGTGATTCGTGTTTAAGTTGGATTAATTCAAAAACTCGATAAAGGGCTTTCATGCTGCTGCTGTTCACATAAATAAGGTGAAAAGACGCATTGATCTCGGTTGCAACAGCCATCAACTCTGTGATTGCAGCCACAACTGGCCCATAAAAGGTGGCCACATCTTCAGGATATGACTCACCTTCAAAAGAAATGATGCCGCCCTCAGAATGCACCTGGATGTGGGGTGTTCTATCTGTACCTGCGATGTCAAACTGAACCATTTTTCTTTTCCTCAAATTCGGGCTGCCAAGAAATACTCCACATCCCCATCACTTGTTTCAACAAATGCAAATGCCAGAGGTTGTTTGGATTGTCTGGCCAATTGCAACAATCCTAAACCTGCACCTGGCCCTTCGTGGCTACCTGATTTTGACAGACCTTCTCGGTAAAGTTGCCGAATTGTTTCTTTGTCTACGCCTTGAATAGATTGGAGAGTTTGCTTCAAGACTTCGGCTTTGTCGCGGTCCACACGATTGCCACACACCAGAGTGACCTCATCGCCATCTTCGGCAATGACAATCATGCCTGCTGCTCGCTCTTCTCCTCGCGTGTGCCAAATTAAGTTTTGTACTTGTTCCACAAACAAGGAGAAGACCGAGCGGGCTTTCTTTTGGCCATCGCCCATGGCTTCAAAATGATTTCGAAGAATCACACCCAATGAAATCATCAATTCATCGGAGATTTCGCCGTTGTAAGCCATGATTACGCCGGCCTCGCGCATCTCATGCCTTAAATTGATGACACTTTGGATTTCCATATCAATCCATTTCTTTGAATTTGTTAGAAGATGCGTGGGTCTTCGCCAAAAGGCAATAAAACAAAGGTTCTATATCGAACCATTTCAAGAAATTATAGGTTCGCCAGCCACTGATGCACTTCGGGCAAGTACTTACCGAGAATGGTATCCAAGGTAGAAATTGCGAACGATAATTTCCACTCATTGAGTCAATCAGTAGCCATGACTTTCACCACAAACCACCTAAAAGCATTGCCTTTGAGGGTTTGGTTATGCCTACTCTCTATTTGGTTCTGCGTTTTATCTCTGTCGCTGCCAACTCAGGCCATGGCACAAGCCCCACTTGAGGTTGGCGCTAACACCACAGTCTTCTTTGCAGACACGCTCAACTCATTGGTCTGGGAAGATAAATCAGGGAAAGCTTCGCTTGAAGACGTACGAGGCAAGCTCACAGCTTTCAAACCTGCCGATGCGTTCCAGTCAATTGACCCCAAATCACACTATTGGGTGGCTCAGCGATTGGTCAATCGCTTGGGCGAGAATCGTGAAATTGTGGTGAACGCAAGCATCAACAAAGAAGGAATTCACTGGCTGCGCTATCAACACTTTGTGGTCTATGCCAACGGACAAACCAAAGAACTCAATGGGCCGTTTAGCAGCAATATACCTGTGCACATGAGTGACATCGATCCATCTGTGTTTACCATGGACACGTCACTTAGCCGAAGCCCTGTGTTTGTCCTTCCAAGGGACAGTGAAGTTTTGTTACTTTCGCGCCTTAAGTCGAACAGCACTTATCCCGCCAGAAATTTCTCGATTCAACTCTATGATCGCGCAGCTTATCTTGAATTACGCAAACAGGGCCTGTACATAGAGGGCCTAATGGCGGGTCTGATGTTGGCATTGGTTTTAAGTTCTTCCTACGTTCTCATTTTCAAACGTGATGTCGTTTCTGCCATTTACAACACCTGGCTTATTTTTTGTTTTTTACTGATCATTACACTGCCAATTCAAGATGGACAACGCTTGTTCGAATTGCTGTTTGACCAGCAACCCAGCACCATTGGGATCATGCCAAGCAATGTGTTCTGGATGAACGTCATTGCCTATTTGCAAATCGTCTTCTATTTAAGTTTTGGAAGGTCGTTTTTAGGAACACATCGTTACTTTCCCACGTTTCACTTTTGGACCAGTGCTTTCATGATCTTTGAAGGCACCAGATTCATCATCGGTAATTTCTTTGAGCATGAAATTAGCCCCGTCTATTTCAGAATACCAGGCAATGTATTTTTCATGCTGATCTTGTTGGGCACGCTTTACTGCGCCATCAATAGAGTTAAACAAGGCTTACGTACTGCAAGGTATTCAGTTGTCTTATCTGCCAGCACCTTGCCGTTTTGGGGCATGCATTTTTTAAGCATTGAAGGCATCCACGTGCTAGAAAATTTGCCCGTCAATAGCTTTACCCTACACCTCAATGACACCTATATTTTGCTTGCCATTCCAATTTTATGGGCTGCATTTGTATCGCATTTTTCTATACATGCACGAACACGACGCATCGAGAAAAAACTCAGTGCTACGCTCATTGCGCAAAGAGAAGCAGCTGAAAATCAAACCAAACTTCTTGAAGTCACTGTGGAAGAGCGGACCCGTGAACTGCAGCATCAGCATAAATCTTTGAACGCTGCGCACAAAGAAGTTTTGGCCTCTGTCGTCTATGCCAGTCGCCTGCAGCGCGGACAACTTCCTCGCACCATTCGAATTGAAAACCGATTTTCAGAATTCGCAACGCTGTGGGAACCAAGAGACACCATTGGCGGCGATTTATGGTGGATTTCTTCTTCTATGCGTGAGGGCCCATTTGCCTTGGCTGTGGCTGATTGCACAGGACATGGCGTACCTGGTGCTATGCTTTCTTTACTTGTCAGCAATTCACTTGAAAGAATTTACGCACCAGGAACAGATGAAAATCCGGCAATCGCCCTGATGTCCCTCGACCATTATGTGCGGCATGGTTTAAACCAAGATCGACCAGACAGCGAAAGCAATGATGGCTGTGACGCGCTGATCCTTCGAATTGACAAGACACAGCAGACCATTGAATTTGCGGGTGCCAAAATCAATTTAATTCAAATATCCTCCAATGGTGACTACGTTCGACATGCAGTGCAACGTTGCAGTTTGGGATATATAGAGAAGCTAGACGATGCAGACAAACCTGTTCTTCAAAAAATCTCCTATACGCCTGAAGATTTATTCGTCATTGTGACCGATGGGTTAACCGATCAAATTGGCCTTCAAAGTGGCAAACGTGTTGCGTATGGCCATCGGCGTCTGCAATTACTTTTGCACAAAAATCACCATGAACACGTACAAGACATCGCACAGCGCCTGCGTGAAGATTTTGAGAATTGGCAGGGTATTGAACCTCGTCGAGACGATGTCACAGTGGTCTTATTTAAATTGTGAAGTCGGCTGCACGAATGATGAACGCCAAATCATACGTATCCTTGATCAGGGAGGCACTGTTGGCAAATGTCAATTCCAAACGAGCTTTGGAAATGAAAGCCTATCTGCGCAATCAGTTTGAATTTCTAGGTATACAAACCCCCACTCGCAGATCGATCTTCAAGGAACTGCCCAAGTTACCCAAAGATGCCAAACTCATTTTGCAAATTGCCAATGCGCTTTATGAAAAGCCCGAACGTGAGTTTCGTTATGTCGCTTGCGATCTACTCAATAAAAATGTACAAGTTTTGAATCTCGAAGATTTACCAGCTATCAAAAATCTACTCCAAAAAGACGCTTGGTGGGATACAGTTGACAGCTTGACTGGCGCGATTGGCGACATCGTATTCAAAGAAAAACGCAATTATCCAAACAGTCAAGCCATCATGGATGAATGGCTGCAAGACTCAGATTTTTGGGTAAAACGCTCAGCCATGATTCATCAATTGGGTTGGAAAGAGCACACCGACACAACCAGACTGGCAAACTACGCCCAGGCCCTTTCTGGCGAGTCTGAGTTTTTCATTCGAAAAGCCATTGGCTGGGCTTTCCGAGACTACGCAAGACATGACCCAATGTTTGTGAAGTCATTCATGATGAAAAATGCGTCTCAATTTTCAAATTTGACTGTTCGAGAAGCCACCAAGCATCTCTAAAAAACGGCGTGTTCTCGACGGTCAGGTGCAGCATCACCCTCAAGCCAAGATGAATACGCGTCAAACAAAGTTTGATGGCCAAATGAGGGTGTGCCCTCAAACATCGATTCAGTTGCATAGTAGCGACCAATTCGAGCAAGTTCTGCTTTGTCCGCTGCAGCGGGAATGACTTTCCCAACGACAGTTAGCAGCCCAATGATAAAGTCAAGCAGACCCACTGGCACACTTTTAAATTGAGACGGCCTGTTCAGTTGTTTGAACAAATACGCGCCTTGCTCTAGCGGCGTGATAGCAGGGCCTGGCCCGCCGATGGGTAAAATTTGATTGTGTTTGCCCACGTCAGTTAAGCAACTCGCCATGTAATCACCCAAGTCATCGTCACTGATGGGTTTACAAGCGGTGAGTTGGCCGTCACCAAAAATGAGAAAAGGCTTGCCTTTTTTAACGCGTGCCAATTGGCCCGACAATGATTTGAAAAAGGCCGTAGGCCTCACGATGGCATACGTTAAACCTGAAGCCATCAATTCTTTTTCAAAAGCCAGCTTGGCCTGTTGAAATGCCAATAAAGGTTTTTGAACACAGATGGCTGAAAGCTGCACAAAATAACGCACACCCGCCTCTTTGGCTGCTTGAAGAACTTCGAGATGCGCCTGAAAATCAACAGCCCACGCATCACGCGGCGTCCCCGTGCGAGAGGCCATGCATGAAACAACGGCATCAAAATGCTCATCACAGAAACCATCTTGCCTTAATGATTTAAGTAGACAAGGGTCACCGTATCTCAGTGTTGCCCCCTGAAGTTGAACACTAAGATGGAATGGTGCACCTGCTAATGTGGTTTTTGATTTGCGCAAAAAACAAACCACATCGTGGCCCTGACGCATCAACGCATTTGCAGTTGCCAGCCCGATGGTGCCCGAGGCACCTAATAAAAGGACGCGCATGAATTATCAAGCCTTATGACGTGATCTGAAGAAGATCATGTTGGTCCCCTTTCCAAAGCAACCGCGTCTACTGGATTGTGCAAGAAATCAAGCACCACATTCAGCCCTCTATCGGGTTGCTCTTCCTGAAGCAAATGTCCAAGTTTTGGCAACACCACAATTTTAGAATTCGCTAACACACGCCCATAGTCCTGCGCATTGCTACTGGGAATCATTTGATCTTCAGCGCCCCACAGTAACAAGGTAGGCGCCGTGATGGCCTTGAGTCTCGGTATTGGGTCGGTGTAAACGGTTTGATTGCCTCTGGCCAAAATAGCGGCTCGTACACCAGGCGCTCTCAGCATGTCATGGTACCGATTCACCAAATTGGGGGTCAAAGCACCCGTATCAAAAAATGCAGATTCAATCGATTTTTGAACCAGGTATTTAGGCAATACGTAGTCGATCAAACCCATGATGGCTGGCGATGCATAGGGCCTGGTACCTATGTCCTCTGGTTTTGGAAAACCATCGGGGGCCATCAAGACCAAGGCCTTGACCCTGTCCGGTTTTGCAGCTGCCAAAGACCACGCCAGTTTGCCGCCCATGGAATGCCCAACGACAGACATTTGCGCAATGCCTAATTTGTCGATAAATTGAATGAGTGTTGTTAAATCACGCTGTTCAGAATAATCATGATTGACACTGGGACCAGTGAGTCCAAATCCCGGCAAGTCAAGGCGAATCACCCTGTAATTCAATTCAAGTTTTTGAGCCCAAGCATCCCACGTTTGCAGACTTGAGCCAAAGCCATGCAAAAGTAGGACAACAGGTGCATCTTTAGGGCCAGTGTCTTTGTAGGCTATGGCGATATCTTCTAATTTAAGCGTGTTTTGCGACGTCAATCCGTAACGACGCTGCAATTCGTGATGCGTTAAGTCCGGCGTCGACAAGCCCATCAGCGCCACTAGCAGAATGATTGAAAGAATGCTCACAAATTTAATCATTCGATGTGATCAAATCATCACGCGAGGGTGATTCATTAAGCGTTCAAAAACATTTTTCGAACTGCTTCTCGAGCTTTGTCTCTTTGTTCAACTTCTGCGTGATGAAGTTCACGCAAAGGACCGTTCAGCATCTTTTTCATCAAGCCCATCGAAAAGGATTCCAAAACCTCATCTAGCGGTTGTCCTTTTTCAATCAACTTGCGTGCCCGAATCAGTTCAGCTTGACGCCAATTGTCGGCTTGCGAATTGAGTTCTTGAATTAAGGGTACATGGCTTCTTTGATCTAACCACGACATGAACTTGCGAACGCCAGCATCAATGATGACCTCAGCATCCACCACAGCGGCTTGTCGCTGCGATTGGCCACTGTTGATCACTTCTGTTAGGTCGTCAACGGTGTACAGATAGACATCACGCAAGTCTTTCACCTCTGGCTCAATGTCGCGCGGGACTGCCAGATCCACCATGAAAATAGGTCGATTTTTTCGCGCACGCAGTGCACTTTTGACCGCACCTAAGCCGATCAAGGGCAATGAGCTGGCCGTACAACTGATGACAATGTCAAACTCGTGCAGTCTTTTTGGCAGGTCAACAAGTGCAATGGACTTGCCACCATGCGCAGCTGCAAGTGTCTGCGCCCTGTCAGCAGAACGATTGGCAATGGTGATCGAGCGCGGTGACTTGGCGCCAAAATGCGCTACGCACAATTCAATCATTTCACCCGCACCTACGAACAGCACATGGGTGTCCTTGATGTTTTCAAAAATACGCGAGGCTAAGCGTACAGAGGCTGCAGCCATGCTAATCGAATGTGCGCCAATTTCAGTAGAGGTTCTGACCTCTTTGGCCACCGCAAATGAGCGCTGAAAAAGCTGATTCAGCGTGGTCCCCAGGGCGCCTGTATCGGCGGCCAACTTGACAGCGTCTTTCAGTTGCCCCAATATTTGCGACTCACCCAACACCATAGAGTCAAGTCCACTGGCCACCCTGAAAGCATGCCGTGCTGAAGCATCGCCTTCTAAGCGATAGATGTGTGACTGCAACACTTCAACTTGGGTTTGACCTTTTTCAGCCAACCATGAGAGGGTTTGAGGCAAGTAAACCTCATCTCCTGCACAATAAATTTCTGTCCTGTTGCAAGTTGACAAGATGGCCACTTCCTTGTGACTGTCAAAGCTTTGCCGCAAACCTATCAAGGCGTTTTCTAACCTTTCGGACGCAAAAGCAAACCGCTCGCGCAGATCAATTGGCGCGGTGCGGTGGTTCAGGCCTAGCGTCCAAACAGCCATTTAGACAACCCTTCTTAAGGTTGGCACTGCCTGAATTTCGGGCCAGTTGTCAACAATCCGTTTTTGAATGCCCGATGCAGTCAGTCCATATTGCTGCATCAGCAAGTTGGGATCACCGTGCTCTGTGAATTCATCTTCAAAGCCAATGACCAAAACAGGCTTGACAACGCCCAAGTCCTGCAATGCTTCCAGCACGGCAGCGCCAGCACCGCCTTTGCGAGTTCCGTCTTCCAGCGTCACCAAGTGCTCATGCGTTTGTGCTACTTCTTTGAGCAGTTCAAGGTCCAAGGGCTTGGCCCAACGCATATTGACCACAGTGGCATCAATTTGCTCAGCCACTTTCATGGCTTCGTAGAGCAAGGGGCCAAAGGACAAAATAGCCACGCCTTTGCCTTCTCGCCTAATTTCGCCCTTGCCAAATGGCAAGGTATTCAAATCTTTGACAACTTCTTTGCCAACACCAGCGCCGCGAGGGTATCGCACCGTCACAGCATGGTCTTGTGCAAAAGCGGTACTTAACAGTTGCCGACATTCATTTTCATCCGCTGGGCACGCCACACTCATGTTGGGAATACAACGTGTGAATGCAATGTCAAACATGCCTGCATGCGTGGCGCCATCAGCACCCACCAAACCTGCACGATCTAAAGCAAACACCACAGGCAAATTTTGCAAGGCCACATCATGGATCAGCTGGTCATAGGCTCGCTGCAAAAACGTGGAGTAGATGGCCACCACTGGCTTAAGGCCTTCGCAAGCCATGCCGGCTGCAAACGTCACGGCGTGTTGCTCTGCAATGCCCACATCGTGATACCGATTGGCAAACCGTTGACTGAACTCCACCATGCCTGAACCTTCTCGCATGGCGGGGGTGATACCCACGAGGCGAGGATCTTTGGTGGCCATGTCGCACAACCACCGACCAAACACTTGTGTGAATGTCACTTTGCCAGTGGCAGCAGGCGCGATGCCCACAGCTGGGTCAAATTTACCAGGACCGTGGTAGTTGATCGGATCGGCCTCGGCCTTTGCATACCCTTTGCCTTTGCGTGTGACAACATGCAAAAACTGGGGGCCTTTGGCTTGCGATAATTTTTGCATCACGTCGACCATGCCATTCACATCATGGCCATCGATCGGACCGGTGTAAGTGAAACCCAACTTTTCAAAAATGGTGTCGGGCTGTATGAAATGATGCGTTTGCTGTTCTAGTTGTCTGGCCAATGCAAACAATGGCGGCGCATTTTTCAAAAACTTTTCGCCTATTTTTTTTGCTTCGGCATAAAACCGTCCTGACATCAACTCACCCAGGTACTGATTCAGTGCGCCTACTGGGGGGCTGATGGACATGTCGTTGTCGTTCAAAATCACAAGCAAGTCACAATCGGCTGCTCCCGCATTGTTCATGGCCTCGTAGGCCATGCCCGCGGTGAGTGCGCCATCACCAATGATGGCCACAGCTTTGCGCTGACTGCCTGTTTGCTTGGCTGCCATGGCCATGCCAAGCGCTGCCGAAATACTGGTCGAAGAATGTGCAGTTCCAAAAGCGTCGTACTCGCTCTCTTCACGCCTAGGAAACCCACTCAAGCCGCCTTTTTGACGCAAGCTGCCCATTTGGTGCAGGCGACCGGTCAGCATTTTGTGCGGGTAGGTTTGGTGGCCAACATCCCAAATTAGGCGATCTTCAGGGGTGTTGAAAACATAGTGCAAGGCGATGGTGAGTTCAACGGTGCCCAAGTTGGAACTGAAATGGCCCCCCGTTTGTGAAACAGATTGAATCAAGCGCTCGCGCAACTCATGCGCCAAGCCCGGCAAGCTCTCACGCGAGAGCTTTCTCAAGTGAAAAGGCGATTGAATCCATTCCAACAAGGCGTCCATGATTGGCCTGACGAGGTGATTGACAGACCTGTAATTTACCTAGATTTGACAAAACGTCAAGTTAAATTGACACTTGGCATAAATTTTTAATTGACACTTCGAAAAGTATTGGTTTTAGCCAACCCAACACACCTATGTACCCATCACTTCAAAACGACCAATTTTTGCGTGCCTGTCTGCGCCAATCAACCGACCATACCCCTGTTTGGCTGATGCGCCAAGCCGGTCGATACCTGCCTGAATACCGCAAAACCAGAGAGAAAGCGGGCAGTTTCATGGGGCTGGCCACCAACACCGATTACGCCACGGAGGTCACCCTTCAGCCCTTGGACAGATACCCCTTAGACGCTGCCATTTTGTTTTCTGACATCCTGACCGTACCCGATGCGATGGGCTTGGGCTTGAGTTTTGCCTTGGGCGAAGGTCCTAAGTTCGAGAAAGTGGTGCGCGATGAAGCCGCCGTTGCTGCCCTTCACGTGCCCGACATGAACAAACTGCGTTATGTGTTTGACGCGGTCACCTCCATTCGAAAAGCCTTGAATGGCCGGGTACCCCTGATCGGTTTTTCGGGCAGTCCTTGGACATTGGCTTGCTACATGGTGGAAGGTGCCGGCTCAGACGATTACAGACTGGTCAAAAGCCTGATGTACAGCCGACCAGACTTGATGCACCGTATTTTGGAAGTCAACGCCCTGTCTGTGGCGGCGTATCTGAACGCACAAATTGACGCAGGTGCGCAAGCCGTCATGATTTTTGACAGCTGGGGGGGCGTGATGGCCGATGGCGCCTTCCAACAATTCAGTTTGAAATACACCGAATTGGTCCTTTCCAAGCTCAAAAAACATCACGAAGGCCAACAAATTCCCAGAATCGTTTTCACCAAAGGCGGTGGCTTATGGCTGGAAGAAATGGGCCAACTCGACTGTGAGGTTTTGGGTCTTGACTGGACCATGAACTTGGGCAAAGCCCGCGCCTTGGTGGGCGGAGAAGTGGGCGGCCCCGGCAAAGCGCTTCAAGGCAACATAGACCCCAATGTGCTTTTTGCCCCACCCGATTGCATCGAAAAAGAAGTCGTTCGGGTGCTGGACAGCTTTGGCAAACCTCACACAGACGCAAGCAAGACGGGCCCCACCCACATATTCAATTTAGGTCACGGCATTCACCAACATACCCCGCCTGAACATGTGACGGCGCTTGTAGAAACTGTTCACCGTCACTCCAAAAAACTCCGCTCGTCGTCATAAACTGACAGCAGGTAGCCACACGAAGCCTCAAACTGTAAATTTAACTTGACAGTTTGGGGCAGTTTTTAGATGATGGGTTGAACCAGTTCAGTGGGATTTTCCATGGCATCCACGTTTCCTTTTGCAGCCATCGTCGGTCAAGACGAGATGACGCTGGCCATCCAAGTGGTGGCCATTGACCCCACAGTGGGCGGCGTACTGGTGCTGGGCGACCGCGGCACTGGCAAATCCACAGCAGTTCGCGCCTTGGCCGACTTGCTACCCCCCATTCAAGTGGTGAAGGGCTGCCCCTACAGATGCGATCCGCAAAAACCTGCGCAAGCTTGCCCAGTTTGCCAGGCATCACAAAATGCATCCGGTGGCAAAGCCTCCAAACCTCAAACAGAGAGTCGCGCTGTCAGCGTCGTAGACTTGCCACTGGGCGCCACTGAAGACCGCATCGTGGGCGCACTCGATTTAGAAAAAGCCTTGTCACAAGGCATCAAAGAATTCTCGCCGGGCCTGTTGGCGCAAGCGCACCGTGGCTTTTTGTACATCGATGAAGTGAATTTGCTAGACGACCACTTGGTCGACTTGCTCATTGACGTAGCCGCCTCAGGCGAAAACTTGGTAGAGCGTGAAGGCCTCAGCATTCGCCACCCTGCTCGCTTTGTGTTGGTGGGCAGTGGCAATCCTGAAGAAGGCGAATTGCGCCCTCAACTGCTCGATCGTTTTGGTTTATCCGTACAAGTTCGGACGCCACAAGATATTGCGCTGCGCGTAGAAGTGATCAAGCGCCGCGATGCGTTTGACAAAGACCCTGTGGCCTACAAGGCGCAATGGCAAGAAGAAAGTGACAAGCTGCAAAAACGCATTGTCAAAGCGCGCAAGCTGTTGGACTCGGTGGCAATCAGTGATGAGATGCTAACGCTCTGCGCGCGCTTGTGTCAGCAACTGGGCACCGATGGACTCCGTGCAGAACTCACCCTATTGCGGGCTACGCGCGCATTGGCCGCAATGCAAGGCAGCAAGACCGTCAAGCCCGAGCACCTACAAACCATAGCGCCACTGGCCTTGCGTCATCGCCTGCGCCGCAATCCGCTAGACGACACAGACTCTGGCGAGCGCGTGCAACGGTGCTTGCAAGAAATTTTGGGCGCTTGAAGCTTGGCCATGCCAAACCAGTTGCAAGGGATCGCGGCATGGAACGATGCCATCACGTCCTTGCAGTTGTTACAAATTGACCCCTACGGATTTGGCGGCATTTGGTTGAAAGCACCTTTTGGCCCTGTGCGCGAAAGATGGTTGCAAGCCCTGCACAACAGCAGCGTCAAAACCACCAAGCTGCCAGGCAGCATCGACCTTGAACGCTTGCTAGGTGGCATTGATTTATCGACCACATTGCAAACAGGCCTGCTTCACATGCAGAACGGCTTACTTCAGCAAGCCGATCAAGGCGTGGTGTGCATCAGCATGGCCGAAAGGTTTCCCAGTGCATTGGTTGCACCCATCACGCAGGCCATGGACACACAGTCCATTCCCGCCTTGAACGTGATGGCTGGCGCAGGCGCTGCACCCCATCAAACTCAATTTGGTGTGATTGCGTTGGATGAATCGCTGGAAGACGATGCCCCCATTGGCAAAGCGCTGCAAGAGCGATTGGGCATATGGCTAGATTTGACAGCGCTCGCACCGTCAGAAATTCAAGCCATGAGCTTAGACGCATTGGACTCAGAATCGCAGGCCATTGATGTGCGGTTCAGCCAAACGCATTTGCAACAGATGCATGCACTGCTGCCCAAAATTCAGTGGACACACGATCAAGCATTGGCCATGTGTGCCACCGCTCAAGGCTTGGGCATTGACTCCTTGCGCATTCCTAGCTTGGCTTTGCGCGTAGCCTGTTGCCATGCGGCCTTGAACATGCGCACAGACATTGAAGACGAAGATTTAGAATTTGCTGCACGTCGTGTATTGGCGCCCAGAGCCACGCAATGGCCACAAGAACATCAAGAAGAATCTGCAGCAGAAGAAACGTCAAAAGAACCTGCAGAGCAGCCGCCCGAGCCCCACAACGAAGCCCCCAATCCACCGCCTGAGTCAGACGAAGATTCTGAAGATGCGCCGCCTGAAGCGCCGCCGTCGGAGCCCACTGCAGAAGACTTGCAAGAGATGATGGTGGCCGCGGCACTGGCCAGTTTGCCACCCGGCATGCTGGACTCCCTCATGACACAAGCAGGACGCAGCCAAGGCAGCACCTCGGGCAGAAGCGGTCAATTCAAAACAGGCTCGCAACGCGGAAGGCCTCTGCCCCCTAGGCCTGGCAGGCCCGGCGGCAATTCTCGTTTGCATGTTTTAGCGACCTTGCGCGCAGCAGCACCCAAACAAAAATTAAGGAACGCCAAGCTGCAAGGCCGCGTTGCCATTCGTTCTGAAGACTTTCATGTGCACCGATACCAACAGCACACCGCCAGTTGCTTGATCTTGGCCTTGGACGCCTCTGGCTCGGCTGCGCTGCAAAGATTGGCTGAAGCAAAAGGTGCAGTAGAGTTGTTGTTGCAACAATCGTATGCGCGCAGAGACAGTGTTTGTATCGTGGCATTCAGAGGTGCAAAAGCACAGCTGCTGTTGCCCATGACGCGCTCTTTGGTACGCGCCAAACGCGCCATGACGGGCTTACCAGGTGGCGGTGGTACCCCATTGGCCTTGGCTTTGAAAATGGCCTATGAACAAGCAGCGCAATTGCACCGTCAAGGTGTTAC
Source organism: Pseudomonadota bacterium (assembly GCA_041172085.1). Classification (GTDB taxonomy): domain Bacteria; phylum Pseudomonadota; class Gammaproteobacteria; order Burkholderiales; family Burkholderiaceae_C; genus Limnohabitans_A. Next base: position 22,565 of record JBEDKQ010000033.1, read on the forward strand.
CCCCATTTTGGTCATGCTCAGTGATGGCCGTGCCAATGTCACTTTGCAAGGCTTGGGCGGTAGAGCGCAAGCGCAAGCCGATGCCTTGCAATGGAGTGCCCAGTGGCGACAAACAGGTCACCGCTCATTGTGGATTGACACCTCCATTCAACCCGATCCGCAAGTGCAAAATTTAGCGCATACCATGGGCGGCAGTTACCTGCCCATGCCGCAAGTACAAGCGCAACGCGTGGCCAATGCCATGGACAGCTTGAGGCAGTTGGCTGCCTAGGGTGTCGAACATGTTTGACAGTTTGTACCCCACCATGCAGTGGGCCAACCATCGCAGTGCTTGGCCGCATGCACAGCACAGCCAATTTGTTCAGGCGGGTGGCATTCAGTGGCACGTGCAAATCATGGGGCAAGGGCCCGTCTTGTTGTTGTTGCACGGTACAGGCTCTGGCAGTTTCAGTTGGCGTGGCCTGATGCCTTTGCTGCAAAAGCACTTTCAGGTGATTGCGCCAGACTTACCTGGGCACGCATTTACCAGCAGAGGCCCTGAAGGCAGCTTGTCTCTGCAAGGCATGAGCGAAGGGCTGCGCGCTTTGATGTTGCAATTGAATGTGACGCCCTCGGTCATTGGCGGGCACTCAGCAGGTGCGGCAATTGCGGCCAATATGCTGCGACAACAACGGAGTTTGTCTCAAACGAGTTTGATAGGTTTCAATCCTGCCTGGCTACCCCTTCCCGGCCTGCCTTCTTTGATTTTCAGACCGGCTGCCAAATTGGCAGCAATCAACCCCATTTCGGCATGGGCCACTGCCAAACTGGCCAGCAAACCAGCCATGATTGAAAAATCAATATCACAAACAGGCTCACAGCTTGATGCAGAAGGTCTGGCACTGTATCAAAGTGTGTTCAGCCATTCGGGCCATGTGCACAGCGTACTGAACATGATGGCAGCATGGCAACTGAACACACTGTCCAGTGCCCTGTCGCACATTAAAAATGACGTGGCCATTTTGGTGGGTACGCAAGACCAAACTGTGCCCCCTAAAATGGCACAAGAGGCATGCAGCTTAATGCCTCAAGCACGTTTGTATGAACAAGAAGGCTTAGGCCATTTGGCTCACGAGGAAGATCCCGAAGGTACCGCCCAGTTGATTCTGAAAATCTGCGAATCTATTTTGCGGCAAAACTCTTTAAGAGATTGACCGCTTCAATGGGGTCGGTAGAAATGGCATCGGCACCAAACATGTCGGCCGACAAATCTTTAAGAGAAAAAATGGGCCCCCCCAACATGACCTTCACATGGGGATTGCCAGAATTTTGTCTAAAGTGCGCAATCAAATCGCGTAACTGGGGAAGCTGCGTTTCAATGGCCACAGAAATGCCAATGACGTCAAACCATTCATTGGCAATGGCGCGCATCAGTTCAGATTCAGTGGACGAAATTTCAATGACCACATTGGCACCGGAGCGTCGAAAAAAATCGGCCACGATGGTCAAACCCAGAAAATGCTGAGAACCTGGCGCGCAAGACAACATGACGCGCTGAGTTTCACCTTCAACAACAGGCCCTTCGTGATAACCATAACCGAAGCGGTGTGTGACTTGGTGCATTTGCGCCAAACCGCAAGTGACATCGCTGAAATCGCAAAGGTCTTTTTCCCACAACACGCCTAAGTGTCTAGCGGCAGGCGTAATGAGTTCCATGAAGATGCGATCTTGCTTCAAGCCGCGGTCTAACAAGCGGTCGACAATGAGATTGACCCCAGCTACGTCACCTTTCAGGCAACAAGCAGTGAAGTCCAACATTTCTGGGACTGGCTCGCCAAACTCGGGGGAGTCAGCGCTGATGGATTGGCTAGAGATGAGTTGCTGAGAATTCAACAGTCTGGGAATGATTTGGGACTCAATCACTTCCAGAAGGGAATCCTTACACTCGTCATTCGCAGCACCCGAATCATTGGGGCGCTGAGAAGAACTCCCTAAGCCGTTGAACTTAGACATGCAATTTCCTTGCGAGGGATAGCGTGCCAACCTGGATGGATGATCGGGGCGTAAATTCCGCCGGCAACATAGCTTTCCGATCCGCTAAAAGAACCTCGTTTATAAAGAGAAGCGTGAAGCGCTTCAACCCTCTTTAACCCTTAGTATCACCTACAACAATAGTGGTTAATCATGAAATTTTGATTAAAAATCGGTTTATTTGGCGTTTAAAAAGGCCCATTCAACTTGACCGTTTCAACGTTCAAAACAGTGGCAATGCTGACCCATACCCAATAGGGTATCAATAACAAAGCCGCTTTTCTAGAGATTCGCCAAAGACCCATGATGAGAAACAGAATGGAGAGCCACAGAAAAACCACTTCAAATACGGCAAAGTCAGGACGCTGCAATTTGAAGTAAATGGCACTCCACAAAATATTCAGAAATGCGTTAGCTCCAAACAACAAAATAATTCTTTTTTGCTCGTTTGGACCTGTAGCGGCACGCCAAGCTAGCGCCCCACTGATGGCACACAGCGTAAAAATGGTGCTCCAGATCACCCCAAAGTAGGGGTCTGGCGGCTTCCACTCTGGGTGTTTGAGCGAAAAATACCAAGGCCCCAACTCGGTCAAGCCGCCGCCAATGCCAGCGGTAAGGTAACTTAGTGCAAATGCAATGCCAAAAGTTTTGAGTGTTTCTGAATTGATTTGCAATGGGGCCCCTTTAAGTTCGGGCCAATCCTAACAAATGGGCCATGTCTTTGAAGAAAATTCGGACATGCGCCATTGGGTCTTTCCTGGCCAACTCTTTGTTCATGTAAGACTCGAAGGTGAGTCTTTGAACATCCCGATCTTCGCAAATTTTGACGAACTTTTCGCGGCGCTTGTCATTTTGATACCAGAAGTATTGCATGATGGCCAAAATCCAGAACACTTTGCCGTGCTGCTTCATGAATTTTTTGCGGCCTTGTTTCAAACACGCAGGGTTGCCAGTTTTCAAAGCTTCATGCGCAGCGCGGGCCATGGTTCTGGCGCAATCCATGGCGTAGTAAATGCCCTCGCCAGAAGAAGGGGCCACCACGCCAGCGGCATCACCCACCACCAACACATCTTTGCCGTTGTCCCACTTGGGCAAAGGCTTCAAAGGAATTGGCGCACCTTCTCGACGCAGTGTGGGCTCGTCTGTGAGGCCCGCAACTTTGCGCAAATGGCCTGTTGCGGTTCTCAATGAAAAACCCTTGTCAGCACTGCCAGTTCCGACGCTCATGGTGTTGCCATGGGGAAACACCCAGCCGTAAAAGTCGGGCGACACTTCGCCTTGGTAGTACACGTCGCAACGCTGGCCATCGTGCGATGGTTTTTGCAAGGGGGCCTGAATGATCTCGTGGTACGCAAACACATACTTGGTTTTGTCGGCCATCGGAATTTGCTGACGCGCCACTTCTGATTTGGCGCCATCTGCACCAATGACCATGCGTGCACTGACCTTGACGGGTTTGGCGTGCTCTACAGCAGCGTGTTCTTTGGCATGTACAGGTGTGTAATGCACCCACAATGTACCCGCTTCATCGTGTTGCACTTTGTCAAACACAGCTTGCTGCCGTATGGCGCCGGAAGCTGCAGCGCGTGCACGCAAAAACTCATCAAAGTCGATCCTGTCGACCATGCCCACAAAACCATTGTCGATGTGAATGTCCACTTTGTTGTCTGCAGGCGAAATCATGCGCGCGCAATTGACTTTGGCCACCAGCAAATGGTCTGGAATGTCAAAGTCTTTGATCAGCCTGGGTGGAATGGCGCCACCACAGGGCTTGGGGCGGCCTTGTCGGTCTAGCAACAAAACGCGCCAGCCCTCTTGGGCTAAATCATTGGCGGCAGTAGCGCCAGATGGGCCACCGCCCACCACCACAAAATCGTAATCGGTTTGACTCATGATGCGGATCCACCTTTCAAGAGGACATGGTTGTCGATAGACATTTCTGAAGGCTTCACATCACCAGCGCGCATGCGCATGGCGACCACTGCAGAGGCCAAAAACATCAGGGATTGAAATGCAAACACAGCCACATAGGCTGAGCGAGAATCTTGAAGAAGTGCATGCGCCAAATCGCTGGCACCAGTACCCACCAGACCACCCAAGCCAAAGGCAGCAGCTTGTGCTGCGCCCCACAAACCCATGCGCGTGCCTTCTCGGCCAGGGCCGCCCTCGCCAGCCAAGCGCATCATGGTCGCGATGGCTGCTATGGAAAACGCACCGTTGGCCACGCCTAAGAAAATGACGTTGGCTTTAAGCGGCCAGCCCTCGGTCATGTTGATGAGCGCAGAAGACGACAAGCCAACAGTGGCGATGGCAGAGAACACGCAACCTCCAACCATCCAAGCTTGAACCGAACCTAAGCGCCCTGCCACCCATCGTGTGCTGGCACCCGCCACCGCCAACATTCCAAAAAGCACACCCATGTGATGCCAACCAGAAAGCTGTGTGGTTTTACCGGGCGACATGCCATGAATGGCACCTGCAAACGGCTCCAAAATTAAATCTTGTGCGCTGTAAGCCAACATGGACAAAAACACAAAGATGGTGAAAGTTCTGGCCTTGGGTTCTGACCAAACTTCTTTGAAAGTTTGTTTGAAATCAGCTGCTGAGGGTTTGTTTTCTGACGTGATTTCGGCTTTGGGATTTTCCAATCGCCACAAACACAGCGCCGTGATACAAGTTGTGAGCAAACTCAAACTGGCTGAAACTTTCAACAAAATTTCGGGGGTGTAGGGATCAATCAATTTGCCCACAATGCCAGCGGTCATGGCAAAGCCCATGATCATCATCAACCACACCGTGGTTGCCGCTTGTGCTCGCTTTTGATCGGGTACTTGCTTGGCCATCAAGGTCAGCAATGAGGTGCCACAAGCACTGACACCCAAGCCAATCAAGCTGAACGACAACACGGCCAAGGCAATGCCGCCCTTAGGTTCGGTGGCCATCCAAATGGTGGACACTGCAGCCATGACGCCACCAACACCCAGCACCATCATGCCGCCCATCATCCAAGGCGTACTTCGCCTGCCTTTGTCTGCGCCATAGCCCATGCGAGGACGCACCATTTGAACGGCGTAATGCCACGCCACCAAAGCACCCGGCAACAAAGCAGGAAACGCCAACTCCACCACCATGATGCGATTTAACGTTGAAGTGGTGACCACCACCACAGCACCCAAGCAGGCTTGAATGAGACCAAGGCGAATGATTTGAAACCAGCCAAACACAGGTGATGTCATAAGACCCCCACAGCATTGATTTGACGCAAGCCCCAAGCGCTGACCATCATGCCGCTGACAAACAGGGGCACATCAAAAGCACTGACATAGAGCGCGCGCTCAACAGGATTTTTTAAAAATTTAAACATCAATGGCCATTGCATGAAACTAAGCACCAAGACAGCCAAAGCATGCATGGGCAACTGCCAGTTGAACAACAACGCAGCCACCACGACTTGCGGTGTCCACATCATCAAGCAAGCAATTCGCGCCGCGCCATGAGGGCCATACTTCACAGGCAGCGACGCAATACCCATTTGTCGATCGCCCTCAATGGCTTTGAAATCATTCAGGGTCATGATGCCGTGCGCACCTAGGCTGTAAAGCAATGCCAAGCAAATGGCATAACTGCCCGGCCATGCGCCGCCCAACATCACAGCTGTGCCTGTCAACCAAGCCAAGCCTTCGTAGCTGAGTGCGCATGCGGCAGCACCCCACCAGCCGTTGTTTTTTAAGCGCACGGGTGGCGCACTGTAGGCCCAAGAAAATGCTATGGCCAAGGCACACGCTATAAATCCCCAGGTGCCCATGAGCGTGGCCCAAAGCAATGACAAACCGGTCCACAAAATGGCAATCCCCAAACCCCATTTGCCTGGCATGCGGCCCGAGGGAATAGGTCTTTGAGGCTCATTGATGGCATCGACATGACGGTCAAACCAATCGTTCACGGCTTGACTGCTGGCACACACCAGCGGACCTGTTAATACCAAGCCCAAAGCAATCAAGATCCAGTTGTCTGAAAGACTCTGACCCGACGCAACTGCACCACAGGCAAAGGCCCAAACAGGCGGAAACCAAGTGATGGGTTTGAGAAGTTCGGCGACCGTGCGCAAGCTAGGGCGCTGTGGTGGTTCGGTCAGTGTGAGGATGGGATTGTCCATACCCCCATTGTGAGAAGACTTTGAGAATTGTCAACTGGGATTGACACTAAGTGTCAATATTTAAATACACTCCAGCAAATTACTTTGCCAAGGCGTGTCTCAGCCGTATTGAAGGCTTAGGGCAGCTCTGTGTCGACTTCAGTCTCAGACAAGATACCAAATCGGCGAAGCTTGACGTACAGGCTTTGCCTTGAAAGACCCAGCATCTCGGCCGCGGAGGCCCTGTTGTTGTGAGTCAGCTCCAAAGCAGCCTCTATACACATGCGCTCGATGGTGTCGACGGTTTCACCCACAATGTCCTTGATGGGTCGACGACCCACCAACTGAGAGAGCTCGGCAAATGGATGTGGCAGGGCTGCGCTGTTGGCCCCAGAGGCTGCTTGCATGCGCCGGTCCATGTCTCTTACAAAAAAGGCATACATGGGTTCGGGCCGCGACAAATAAACCGCTGAAACTTCGACAGGCAAGGTCATGCCGGACAAGGTTTTGACCTCGGTTGCAAAGTTGCGCACTGGCAATTGCTGTTTGAGGGAAGTGTTCAAAACCCCCCAGTCAACCGCGCCCCTTTGCAGCCAACGCTCCATAGACTGGCCAATGACTTGCGACGACGCCGTGAGGCCCAACAAAGCCATACCTTCTTCGTTGACACTTTTAACGGTGCCGGCCGTGTCAGTGAGCAACCAACCATCGGGGAATTTTTCCATGGCTTCGCTGAGCACCACAGAAGATTCTGCATCGACCGTCGACATGGATGAAGACTCGCGCTGGGTTAAACGCACCAGGAATTGGGCACCGCCCTCTTGCCTGAAAACGGTGGCAGAAACAGTCAGTGGAGAAGGCGCGCCCGACAATGTTGCAGAGCACATCTCTATGCGGCCAGTGGCCAATGCTGTTCTGAGCAAGGATTGCACTTCACCCTGGCTTCCCGCCTCAAAGCACTCGCGAAAATCGCGGCCTACCAAACGTTTGCCAGCATCTTTGAACAAGGCCATGGCGCCCACATTGGCTTCAATCAAACGGTACGACGTGGCATCAATCATGAGCACGGCTTCGGGTGAGGTTTCAAACAAAACTCGATAGCGCGCTTCGATGTGCCGCAGGCGCAAGTAGTCGCGCTCGACCGACTGTTGTGTCTCGACCAATCTGCGCTGCAACTCAGCCAAGCGCTCTAAGTTTCGACCCACTGCCAAATACTTGCCCCCCTTGATGGGGACTGTGACGTATTGAATAGCTGCTTCACCGCCTGAAGGTGTAGGGTGATTGACGTGGCGCCAATTGAGAACCGAGTTGTCATCTGTGACTTGCAACAGTTCTTGAATTTTTTTCTTGCTTTCCACTGTGACGGTGTCGGTCCATCGCTTGCCCATCCAAGCTTGGCAACCCAAAGTGGCCATGGTGTCTTGCGCTGTAGACACATCTTCGATGACACCTTGACTGTCAATGATCAAGCTGACGTCCGAGACCACGCCCAAAAGCTTGGAAAAGGTTGCTGGATCGAGGTTTTTGGTGTTCATGAGTACTGCAAATTGGCTTCAGTGATATGAAGTTGACACTTTTAATTGTTGGCGAAGCATACACTCAAAAAAACCATAATTTACTAGGGCAAATCTTGAGTACGAAACTTGGCAATTTAAGGTGTCAGATTAATTTGACGCTCCATATGGACAAGGGTTTGCGTAACAGTTTCAACGGCTTGGCTCGCATGCCCCTTCAGCAGGGAGACGCAGGGCCAATTCAATTGCTCTGGGGTCAATGAGGCCATTGGCCCACCCACATAGACTTTAAGAGCCGAATTAACACAAGAGGCAACCAATTCAGGCAAGACCGACTGAATTTCTGGAAGATGTCTATCTGTCGCCAAGGACAAGCAGATGACATCAAACCAATCCGATTGAAAATGTCTTTTGAAATCGTTGATGTCCGTCGGATTGACCAAAGTCACATTCCAACCGGCACGCCTGAAAAACTCACTCAGCATGAAAACACCCAGGCCATGCTGCGATGCTGGCTCGGTCATGATCAGCAAGCTGTAACCGTTGGGCTCGAGCCGCCCCTCAGTGACAAACTCTGCACTGTAATCGTGCAACATTTGATGCAAGCGCGAAAACCCAATGGTGCAGTCGACAAAACTCAGTCTGTCCGAAAGCCAGTCTTCGCCCAACAACTTGGCACTTTCTGCAATCCCAGAGGTATAAATTTGGGACAAAGACAAGCCCTGACGCTGCCAACCCACGATGACTTTGCGGGTTTCTTCCAAACTTTGAAGACTTGCATCGGCCAGAATGACGACTTGGGCCTTGTCGATTCCATCATTTTTGCCAAATGTAGTGCCCCCTACCAGGCGAGGACCGGCGTTCTGATTCGCTTTTTTGACGCTCGCAGACGCGCCAGCATCCCAGTGCGCTGGCTTTTGCTCCTCCGAACGATCAAATTTGTGCTGACTCACAGCGTTCACCCATCCCTGATTTGACAAATCGAGTTTCCACTAAATTGATGAAGATACAATTCAGTGTAAACCCTAGCTAACATATTTATTGTCAATTTGTATTGACACTTATCAGATCGCGGCTTAAAGTTGCCTCAATTCATTTGAAGCAAAGGTCGACATGCAGCCATCACAGCCACAGGTTTTGTACACGCCAGAGCAGCGCGCTCGGCGTGATGCAACAAAGTGGACCTTGGTTCAAGGCTTGTTGGCGCCTGTTCAGTTCTTGATTTTCTTGGTCAGCCTGTATTTGGTGCTGAACAGTTTGCACACTGGCGAACACACCGATTGGGCACTGGCCTCTGTGGTCATCAAAACACTGGTGCTCTACGCCATCATGATCACTGGCTCTATCTGGGAAAAAGTGGTGTTTGGCAAGTACCTGTTTGCCCATGCCTTCTTTTGGGAAGACGTGGTCAGCATGTTGGTTCTAGCATTGCACACAGCCTATTTGTGGGTGTGGTGGCAAGGTCAATGGTCTTCCAATGACCAACTGCTATTGGCACTTGCAGCCTATGTCACCTACGGCATCAACGCAGCGCAATACATCCGCAAATTGCGCATGGCGCGTTTGCAACGACCCCAAATACTGTCCAGCGAACTTGAACAAACGACCGCATCAGGTCCACAGGTGAGTCTATGAGCCCCGTCATTCCTATTCGCGCAGAAACCAGTATTGGTTGCACCGATGTCACGCCCTTGGTCCAACGCGGACAACGCGAGGTTTTCTGCGGCCTCACAGGCATCATTTGGTTGCACCGAAAAATTCAAGACGCCTTCTTTTTGGTGGTGGGTTCTCGCACCTGCGCACACCTGATTCAATCGGCTGCTGGTGTGATGATTTTTGCCGAACCTCGTTTCGGCACTGCCATCATTGACGAGCGCGATTTGGCAGGCTTGGCCGATGTGCACGACGAACTCGATCGCGTGGTGCACCAGTTGTTGAACCGTCGCCCCGACATTCGAATGCTGTTCTTGGTGGGCTCTTGCCCCTCCGAAGTGATCAAGCTAGATTTGTCGCGCGCTGCACAGCGATTGAATCAAATTCATCATCCGGCTGTGCGTGTTCACTACTCCGGCAGCGGCATTGAAACCACGTTCACACAAGGCGAAGACGCCTGCTTGGCCGCGCTGGTCCCAGGTTTACCCAGCATGAATCCTCAAGTGCCCTCGCAAACCAAACCACAGCTGATGGTGGTGGGTACTTTGGCCGATGTGGTGGAAGACCAGCTGCGTCATTTGCTAGAGCAAATGAACATCACGGTGAACTTCTTCCCACCGCGCAACAGTCAAAAAATGCCTGCAGTGGGCGCCAACACGAAGTTTTTGTTGGCACAACCTTTCTTGGCAGACACCGCCAGAGCCTTACAGGACAGAGGCGCCACACACCTGCCCGCTACTTTCCCATTGGGCATTGAAGGCACCACCGCATGGTTGCAAGCTGCAGCGCAAGCGTTTGGTGTTTCGCCTTTGTTGTTTGAAAAAGTAACAGCTGCGCCTAAACAACGTGCGGAAAAAGCCTTGGCTGTACACCGCCAAATGTTAGATGGCAAACGCATTTTCTTCTTCCCCGATTCACAGCTTGAAATTCCATTGGCGCGCTTCCTGAACCGCGAAATGAACATGGACTTGGTGGAAGTGGGAACGCCCTATTTGCACCGTCAGCACATGGCGCCTGAGTTGGCATTGCTACCCTCGGGCACCCGCATCAGCGAAGGCCAAGACGTCGACTTGCAACTCGATCGTTGCGTTGAAGACAAGCCCGACATGGTGGTCTGTGGTCTGGGCCTGGCAAACCCTCTGGAAGCCCAAGGCATGACCACCAAGTGGGCCATCGAGTTGGTCTTCACCCCTATTCAAGGCTACGAGCAAGCTGCCGATTTGGCGGGCTTGTTCAGCCGTCCATTACGACGTCGCGAAAAGCTGGCGGCATAGGAACACCAGATGCAACTCACGCTTTGGACATACGAAGGACCGCCACACGTTGGCGCCATGCGCATTGCCACCGCCATGCGCGATGTGCACTATGTGTTGCACGCACCACAAGGCGACACCTACGCCGACTTGCTGTTCACCATGATTGAACGCTTACCTCGCCGTCCGCCTGTCACGTACACCACCTTCCAAGCGCGTGATTTAGGTGGCGACACGGCAGAGCTTTTCAAAGATGCGGCACGTCAAGCCATTGAACGCTTCAAACCTGCTGCCATGTTGGTGGGTTCTTCCTGCACTGCCGAATTGATTCAAGACGATCCAGGCGGTTTGGCGCAAGCCTTGAAATTGGACATTCCCGTCATTCCTTTGGAGTTGCCTTCGTACCAGCGCAAAGAGAACTGGGGCGCCAGCGAAACCTTTTACCAACTGTGTCGCCATCTGGTGTTGAAACCAGAAGAGAAGACTGCCAAGAGCCGTCCTAGTTGCAACATCTTGGGCCCTTCCGCTTTGGGCTTTAGGCACCGTGACGACGTCAAAGAAATCACGCAATTGCTGATCAAATTGGGCATCGACATCAACGTGGTGGCGCCTTTGGAAGCCACAGTAGCAGACATTCGCAAATTGGCCAACGCCGATTTCAACGTGGTGCTCTACCCCGAAATTGGCATGAGCACCGCGCAATGGTTGATGCGCCAGTTTGATCAGCCTTACACAAAGACAGTGCCGCTTGGCTCCAATGCCACGCAAGATTTCATTCGCGAAGTTTGTGGCTTTGCAGGTTTGGAAGTACCGGCCATTGAAGAGATGACAGCACGTGCACGCTGGTACGCACAATCGGTGGATTCCACTTACCTCACAGGCAAGCGCGTGTATTTGTTTGGCGACGCCACCCACGTGGTAAGCGCTGCTCGCATTGCCTCCGAAGAGATGGGCTTTGAAGTGGTGGGCTTGGGCACTTACAGCCGCGAGTTTGCGCGCGAAGTTCGCGACTGCGCCAAGAAATACGGCGTGGAAGCCTTGATCACCGACGACTACTTGGAAGTTGAAGCGCAAATTACCGAACTGCACCCCGAACTGATTTTGGGCACGCAAATGGAACGCCACATTGCCAAGCGCCATGGCATTCCTTGCGCAGTTATTTCTGCACCAGTTCACGTACAAGATTTTCCTGCACGCTACGCTCCTCAAATGGGTCTAGAAGGCGCCAATGTGTTGTTTGACACCTGGGTGCATCCGCTCATGATGGGCCTCGAAGAACACTTGCTGGGCATGTTCAAACAAGACTTCGAGTTTCACGAAGGTGCATCACCCTCTCACCTGGGGAGTGCGCGTCCTGCAGAAATCATTGTGGAAGCCGCTTCACAAAAAGAAGCTTCCAACCAAGCCACTTGGAGTGTGGAAGCCGAAAAAGAACTGGGCAAGATTCCATTTTTTGTGCGCGGCAAAGCCCGTCGCAACACCGAAAAGTATGCCCTCGACCAAGGCGTCGCAACCATCACTGTGGACACACTTTACGATGCCAAAGCTCACTACAGTCGTTGAGATGAAGGGTTCTTCATCCACCACCAAGCCAGCGCGCGCTGGTATGCGGGTGGTGATGCTGACGCTGGACACGCATTTGTCCAGTGCAGCGCAACGGTCTGCGGCCAAGTTGGCACAAAAGCTGCCCGGTTTGGAGTTCAAACTGCATGCGGCCAGTGAATACCGCGCCAGCGCAGATGCCTTGAAGCGCTGCTTGCAAGACATCGATCGCGCGCACATGGTCATTGTGTCCATGCTGTTCATGGAAGACCATTATTTGCCCGTGATTGACGCCTTGACCGCCAAGCGCGATCACTGCGATGCCATGGTCTGCATCATGTCGGCCCCGCCTGTGATGCAACTCACTCGCATGGGCAAATTTGCCATGGGTGGCCAATCGTCTGGCTTGATGAGCTTGCTGAAAAAATTGCGTCCCAAGGCCAAAGAAAATACCGAAGAAAAGTCTTCAGGCAAGTCTGAAGGCGCCAAGCGTCTTCAGGCAAGTCTGAAGGCGCCAAGCAAATGGCCATGTTACGCCGCTTGCCCAAGTTGCTGCGTTTCATTCCAGGTACAGCGCAAGACTTGCGCATGTTCTTCTTGACCATGCGTTACTGGTTGGCCGGTTCTGAGCAAAACATCACCAACATGGTGTTGAGTTTGGTAGGTCGGTACGCAGCCCCAGAACGTCAGAACTTTAAATTGGGCTCACAAGCCGAAGAACCTATTGAGTACCCAGAGGTAGGCTTGTATCACCCCAAAATGAAGGGCAAGATTGCCGAGAGCCTTCAGCAACTGCCTAAAGACCTTGAGGGCAAGCCCACTGTGGGCTTGTTGCTCCTACGCTCCTACTTGTTGGCAGGCAATGCCTTGCATTACGACGCCGTCATTGCCGCAATTGAAGCTCGCGGACTGCGCGTCATT
>JBEDKQ010000034.1:0-27379 GCA_041172085.1 Pseudomonadota bacterium
CAGCTACGACGTGTTGTTCATTGCCACCAACGAACAAGGCCAATCGGTGCAGGTTGGCGTGAAAGGCGACCGTGACCCCGGCTACGGCAGCACATCCAAGATGATTGCCGAGGCCGCCATCTGTTTATTGAAAGATGCCACTGCAACCAAGGGCGGCTTCTGGACGCCCGCCTCAGCCATGGGTCATGCACTCATTGCACGCTTGCAGTCACATGCGGGCCTGACTTTTAGCTTGGAATAAGCACCACACCACAAGAACGTGCGTGCTGAGGTCACGCACAACTTGCTTAAGGGTTGAGCTCCATGGCCGAGGGTAAAAAACCCTTCAAGCTGTGCACACCCGTTGCAAACAAGATGGCATTCACCGTGGCTTGGGCAGTGGCTTCAGCCGCCATCACGGTCAGCAGCATCATGTCGGCGGGCCCTGTTTCTGCGCAAGTGGCCATGGCAAACAAAGTGTCGCCATCTAAGGTGGTGTGGGCTGGCCTGATGCTTCGGGCAAAGCCATCGTGGGCACTCATGGCCAAGCGCTTGGCTTGAGCTTTGGTCAAAGTGGCATTGGTGGCCACGATGCCAATGCTGGTGTTGGTGCCGGGCATGGGCGTGGCGGCTGCTTGACCCGCCAACAAGGCTTGCTGCGTGTTCAGCAAACGGGTGCCATCAGCAGTTCTAGCGCCTGCCAATACTTGTCCTGTTGTAGGGTCGATCACATCGCCCACTGCATTACAAGCCACCATGGCGCCAACTTGCCAAGGCCCCACCCGCACCAGTGCATGTCCGATGCCGCCTTTCATGGCGCGATGCAATCCAAACAATTTGCCCACCGCTGCACCCGCACCTGCGCCCACATTGCCCGACATGGGCGGCACCATTGAGCGCATGGCGCTGGCCGCCAAAGGTTTTTGATACGTGGCGTCTTCGCAAGCGGCATAGCCTGCCGCCGCATCAGGTCGAATTTTGGCGTTGTCACCTTCGCGCACCATGGGCAAATCGAACAACACCGCAGCCGGCACGATGGGCACGCAGCCATGACCCGTTTGAAAGCCCATGTTGCGCTCATCTAGCCAGCGCATGACACCACTGGCTGCGTCCAAACCAAAGGCACTGCCGCCTGACAACAACACCGCATGCACTTTGTCGACCAGGTTGCTGGGGTCGAGCAAATCGGTTTCGCGGGTGCCTGGTGCTGCACCGCGCACGTCCACGCCCCCAACGGCACCTTGCGGCGCCAGAACCACGGAACAACCCGTTAAGCGCTGGCCAGAGGTAAAGTGGCCAATGTGCAATCCGGCAATGTCTGCAATGCTGCCGTAATGCGGGTTGGCTCTTTCACTCAAACGGGTGATTACAATGTTCTGAGATGTCATTTGAAACCTTTTTATCAATGCCCCGGTTCATAAGTGCCAACACGGCAAATGAAACGCAAGCCCTGAAGTCACAAGGATAACGCGTGTCGTCATTTGTGCTCCAACGCTTGCTCAGTTTTTTCGTCACGTTGGCGGTCACCTCGGTCGTGGTGTTCGGGGTGCTGGAATGGTTGCCAGGCAATGCAGCGCAAGTCATTTTGGGAGAAACAGCCACCCCCGAATCTTTGGCGGCCATGGAAGAAAAGTTGGGCCTGAACCAACCCGCCCTTACCCGCTACCTGCAATGGACAGGCGGTTTGATGCAAGGTCAGTCGGGCACCAGCATTTCCTACGATACACCCACCGCCGTGCTCATGATGGAACGCATGCATGTCACTTTGCCCCTGGCAGTGATGGCCATGAGCCTGACGGTGCTGATGGCATTGTGCCTGGGACTTTACGCCGCCTCCAAACAAAACACCGCAGGTGATGTGAGCGTGATGACCCTCAGCCAAATCGGTTTGGCTTTGCCCAATTTTTGGTTGGCCATTTTGCTCATTTTGCTGTTTGCCGTGCAATTGCAATGGGTCAGTGCTGGTGGGTTTCCGGGATGGTCGGAAGAAGACGGCGGTGGCTTATGGGCTGGATTTTCCGCTTTGATTTTGCCCGCCATGGCGCTGGCCGCTGTGCAAACTGCCATTCTGACGCGCGTGACCCGTTCGGCTGTGATTGAGGCCATGTCGGAGGACTATGTGCGCACCGCCCGTGCCAAAGGCTTGTCCAAACAACAAGTGCTGTGGGGCCATGTGCTGCGCAATGCCATGATTCCCGTGGTCACCGTGATGGGTTTGCAGTTTGGCAACCTGATCACCAGCGCCATCGTGATTGAAAACGTTTTTGTATTGCCTGGTATTGGCCGCTTGATTTTTCAGGCCATTGCCAACCGCGATTTGATTGTGGTGCGCGATGTGGTCATGCTGCTATCGGCCATGGTCATCTTGATCAATTTTTTAATTGATTTGCTCTATGCATGGATTGATCCGCGTTTGAAGTCAGGCGGGGCTGACGCATGAAGCGCGCATTCAAGCATCCCAGCTTTGTGGCGGGTTCCATTTTGGTCACGCTACTGGTGGTCAGCGCCATCGTTTCTTTGTTCTGGTCACCCTACCCCGTGGGCGACATCGACATTCCCAACAAGCTGGCCAAAGCCAGTGCGCAACATTGGTTTGGCACTGACAGCTTAGGCCGCGACATCGCTTCGCTGTTGTTGGTGGGCAGTCAAAACTCTTTGTTGGTCGGTTTCATCGCCGTGGGCATTGGCCTGGGCTTTGGCGTTCCACTGGGCCTTTTGGCTTCTGCCAAACGCGGCTGGACTGAAGAAGTGGTGATGCGCGCCGCCGACTTTACGTTTGCATTTCCCGCCTTGCTCTCGGCCATTTTGCTCACGTCCATTTATGGCCCAGGCTTGGTGGTCAGCATCACGGCCATTGGCATCTTCAACATTCCGGTGTTTGCACGCATCACACGCGGCGCTGCCAATGCAGTGTGGTCACGCGACTACACCTTGGCTGCCAGAGCCGCAGGCAAAACCAAATGGGCCATCACATGGGAGCATGTGCTGCCCAATGTGGCCAGCGTGCTGATTGTGCAAGCCACGGTGCAATTTGCGATTGCCATCTTGGCCGAAGCGGCTTTGTCTTATTTGGGTTTGGGTACGCAGCCTCCCAATCCCAGCTGGGGTCGCATGCTAAACGAAGCGCAATCGCAAATGTTCCAAGCCCCCATGTTGGCGGTGTACCCAGGCGTGGCCATTGCCTTGGCCGTGTTGGGACTGAACTTGATGGGCGACGGTCTGCGCGATCTGCTCGATCCACGTTTGTCGAGGGCACGATAAGCCATTCACATGAACATGTCTCGCAACGCCCCCCCTTTGCTGTCTGTCCGCGATTTGCGCGTGGCCCTGCAAACCTCGCACGGCCATGTGGAAGCTTTGCGCGGTGTGAATTTTGAAATGCAAAGGGGCGACACCCTCGGTTTGATTGGCGAGAGCGGCTGCGGAAAATCGCTCACCGCCTTGGCGGTGATGGGCTTGCTGCCAGATCGCGCCAAAGTGTCGGGCGCCATCCATCTGAATGGCACCGACCTCACACAACTGAACGAAGCCGCCTTATGCGAAATACGCGGTGCGCGCATGGCCATGATTTTTCAAGAGCCCATGACGGCGCTCAATCCGCTGCATCCCATTTGGAAGCAAATTGCAGAACCCCTTCAATTGCACCAAGGCATGGACTTAAGCCGCGCCAAAGCCCGTGCACTTGAATTGCTAGAACGTGTGCAGTTACCACGCGCCAAAGAACGACTCGACGCTTACCCGCACCAACTCTCGGGTGGCCAACGTCAACGTGTGATGATTTCGATTGCGCTGGCATGTCAACCCGATCTCTTGATTGCCGACGAACCCACCACTGCGCTCGATGTCACGGTGCAAAAAGAAGTGTTGAATTTGATTCGCCAACTGGTGGCTGAAGACGGCATGGGCTTGCTCTTGATCAGCCACGACTTGGGCCTTATGCGTGATCAGGTGGACCGTGTCATGGTGATGTACGGCGGCGCGGTGGTTGAAAGCGCCAGCACTGACGCACTGTTTGACAAGCGCGCGCATCCCTACACGCAGGGGCTGTTTGCAGCACGCCCGCAGCTGGGCTTGAAGCGCGGCACAAGGCTTCAAACCATTCCTGGCAATGTGCCTGATATTCTCAATTGGCCTCAAGGTTGTGCATTTGCAGACCGATGCCCTTATGTGCAAACCAACTGCCGCCAGTCATTGCCGCAGCTTGAACAGATCCCCAATCCAGCGCAAGCAGAAGGTTTGCCAGCTGCAGCTGAACACTGGGTGCGCTGCCCCCATTGGCACCAATTAAAGGTGGCCGCATGAGCAATGCGTCATCCCTGTTGTTAGACGTTCAACATGTCAGCCAACAATATGCCTTGCCCAAGCCCTCTTTGTTGTCCAAAGCGGGCCACATCCAAGCCTTGAACAATGTGAGTTTTCAACTGAAGGCTGGCAAAAGTTTGGGCATTGTGGGCGAGTCGGGTTCTGGCAAATCGACGCTGGCCCGTTTGGTCATGGCATTGGAGAAACCAACGCAAGGCACGGTGATCTTCAAAGGTCAAAACTTGAACGCATTGAATGCCGATCAATTGCGCGCTGCGCGCAGTGATTTTCAAATGGTCTTTCAAGACCCCTATGGCTCGCTCGATCCACGTCAAAAGGTTTTGCGCATTGTGTCCGAGCCGCTGCACAGCACCTTGCACAGTGGCTCAGGTAAATCACTGAGCACTCAAGATTTGAAAGACCGAGCAGCCCAAGCACTGACCGAGGTGGGTTTGCGCGCCTCGGACCTTGACAAATATCCCCATGAATTTTCGGGTGGCCAACGGCAGCGCATTGCCATTGCCAGGGCACTGATCACCCGACCCTCTCTAATTGTGGCCGACGAACCCGTCAGCGCCTTGGACGTGTCTGTGCAAGCCCAAGTCTTGAACCTCATGATGGACCTGCAAGACCGACTGGGTTTGAGTTATCTGTTTGTCAGCCATGATCTTGCGGTTGTGAACCTGATGTGCGACGATGTGCTCGTATTGCAGCACGGTCACGTGGTGGAAGCTGGTGCATCCGAAGCCATCTTTCAACATGCGCAGCACCCCTACACGCAAGCATTGCTTGCGGCCATTCCTGGCCATGCCGTATCCGCCCATTTGCATTCCGCCTAATTTTTGATGAAGGAGTTTTTCATGACACAAGCACCTCGTTCAACACGTCGTCAGTTGGGCCAATTTGGCCTGGCCCTGATTGCTGCGGCCAGCATCATTTTGGTCAACCCTGCGGCGCATGCCCAGTCCAAAAAAGACAGCGCCGTGATCGGCATGATTTTGGAGCCCACCAGCCTTGACCCCACCACTGCACCTGCTGCGGCCATTGGTGAAGTGGTGCACTACAACATCTTGGAAGGCCTGACCAAAATCAATGTCGATGGATCTGTCACGCCCTTGTTGGCCGAAAGCTGGACCATGGATGCCGACGGCAAAGCCTTTACTTTCAAACTGCGCAAAGGCGTCAAGTTTCAAGACGGTGCGGCCTTCGATTCTTCAGCTGTGAAGTTCAGCTTTGAACGCGCCAAAGCCGAAAAGAGCACCAACAAAGCCAAGGGTGCTGTGTTTAACAATATTTCTCACATTTCTACACCCGATGCGCACACGGTGGTGTTGGTACTCACCAATCCCGATGGCAATTTCTTGTTCCGCATGGGCGAGAACACGGCAGTCATCTTGCATCCCAATACGGCAGACTCAGCAGCCACCAAGCCCATTGGCACCGGCCCCTACAAATTGGAAAACTGGGCCAAAGGCACGGCCGTCACTTTGACAAAGTGGGATGGCTATCGCGATGCTGCCAACGTCAAACTCAAAAAAGTCACCTTCCGTTTCATCAATGATTCGTCTGCGCAAGTGGCGGCTTTGTTGGCCGGCGACATCGATGGCATGCCCCGTTTCCAATCGCCCCAAAGCTTGAAACAATTTCAAACTGACAAGCGCTTCTCGGTTGAATTGGGTAGCACGGCCGGCAAAGGCATCATGACCATCAACAACAAAAAGAAACCGTTTGACGATGTGCGTGTGCGCCGTGCTTTGTCACACGCTATCGACAAAAAAGCGTTCATTGATGGCGTATTTGAAGGTTTGGCCAAGCCCATTGGCAGCCACATGGCGCCTACCGATGCCGGCTATGTCGACCTCACGGGTCAATATGCTTTTGATCCAGAAAAAGCCAAGGCCTTGTTAAAAGAAGCCGGTGTTCAAACGCCTTTGAATGTGACACTCACTTTACCGCCTCCACCTTATGCACGCAAAGGTGGAGAAATTTTGGCAGCACAACTGGCCAAGGTTGGCATTGTGGCCAAAATTGAAAACGTCGAATGGGCACAGTGGCTTGGTGGTACCTTCAAAGGCAACTTTGACCTCACAGTCATCAACCATGTAGAGCCGCTCGACTACATGGCCTACGCCAACCCCAATTACTACTGGGGCTATGACAGTAAAGCCTTCCGTGACTTGGCAGCCAAGCATTCGGCCACCACAGGCGCCAAGGACCGCACCAAGTTGTTTGGCGACATGCAGCGCATGATTGCAAACGATGCTGTCAACGTCTTTTTGTTCAATGCAACCAATACAGCGGTTTACAAAAAAGGCTTGAAGGGCTTGTGGTCTAGCTCGCCAATTTTTGCCAACGACATGGCCGCTGTTTCCTGGAATTGATGCATGAAAATTTTGGTGACAGGTGGTACCGGCTATATCGGCAGCCATACTTGTGTGCAGTTGATCGACAAAGGCTGGCAACCTGTCATTTTTGATTCTCTGGTCAATTCAAAAGCAAGCGTTCTAGATCGCATAGAACTCATTACCAAGCACCGCCCACCCTTCATATTGGGCGATGTTCGTGATGCCCAATTGCTTGAAAAAACGCTGCTTGAATACAACATAGACGCTGTCATACACTTTGCAGGTTTGAAGGCTGTGGGCGAGTCGGTGGCGCAACCTCTTCGCTATTACAACAACAATGTGCATGGCAGTATTGTGCTCATGCAGGCCATGCAAAAGTGTGGCATCAAAACGCTGGTCTTCAGCTCATCGGCCACAGTTTATGGTCACTCAACTGCACCACCTTGGAGCGAGCAGGTTCCAACCTCGCCCGCCAATCCCTATGGTAGAAGCAAGCTCATGGTTGACCACATCATGGTCGATTTGACGCTGGCAGATCCGACATGCTCAATGACCTCCTTGCGTTATTTCAATCCGGTGGGTGCACATCCAAGCGGGCTAATGGGCGAAGACCCCCAGGGCATTCCCAACAACCTGATGCCCTACTTGTCGCAGGTGGCTGTAGGACGACGCGAGGCTTTGCAAATTTATGGCAACGACTACGACACACCCGATGGAACAGGCGTTCGTGACTACATCCATGTGAGTGATTTGGCCAAGGGTCACATTGCAGCTTTGGCTTACGCGCATGGTCGCGCAGGTCACCATGTCTTTAACTTAGGCAGCGGCCACGGACACAGTGTGATTGACATGCTCAATGCATTTGGCAAAGCATGCGGCCGTGAATTGCCCTACACCATCTCGCCGCGCAGACCAGGCGATTTATCGGCTTATTGGGCAGACCCCTCTCATGCGCTACGCACCTTGGGATGGCAAGCCGAAAAAAACATAGATGACATGTGCCAAGACACATGGCGATGGCAATCGAAAAATCCCAACGGTTACCCTTGACCTCAAGGGTCTACTGCGCATCCTTCTGCAAAGCGCCTAAACCCGGCAAGTTGAGCCGCGAATGATCAAATCTGTGTTGACAACCTCAGAGTCTGAGTGCCCCTCACTGAAAACGCGCATCAGGTTTTGAACCAAAGCGGCACCAGCCAAGTCCATGGGCTGTCGAATGGTGGTTAAAGGCGGGTACGTATGCTCCGCCATGCCAATGTCGTCATAGCCCACCACACTCACATCTTGCGGAATTCTGAGACCCGCTTGCGTGATGGCACCCATTGCCGTGATGGCCAATAAGTCACTGGCTGCAAACAGCGCATCAAAGGCAATTTTGTTTTGCAAGAAAAGCTTGATGTCTTCTCGGGCCTCGGCTACTGTAAAAGGCGAGGGAATGTAAAGCTCAGGCGCAATGGGCACCTTGTTCAATTCATGTGCCTGAACATAGCCCGCATAACGCTGATTTGTTTCTGTGGCGTGCTTGTCACCCATGAACACAATTCTGCGGCGACCCAAACTCAGCAAATGATTGGCTGCCAAAAAGCCACCATTGAAGTTGTCGCCACCCACCGTGCAGTAAAGCTGACGCGGTAATTGACCACCCCACACCACAAATGGAATTTGTCGACGGGCCAAATCGTTCAACTTTTCGTGCTGGTCCCACTGCCCCACCACAATCAGGCCACCGACTCGGCCAGATTCGTAAAGCTGCGCCAAGTCTTCTAGATGTTCAGCTGAAATACGAGAGAACAGCAAATCAAAATTTTGCTTGGTCAATTGATCGGCAAGGTGACCCAGCATGGTCATGAAGAAGGGATCTGTGACATCTTGGCGAATTTGATCTTGATAAGGAATCACAACGCCGATGGTTCGGTTCTCACCGGACCTCAAATTTTTGGCACTCAGATTGATGGTGTAACTGAGGGACTTGGCCAAATCCGCAATTCGTTGCCGCGTTTCTTCGTTGATCAAAGGGCTGCCATTCAAAGCGCGCGACACTGTAGACGTTGACACACCCGCCATTCTGGCGATGTCCACCATCTGAATCTTCTTATTGTCTGCGTCTGCTTTGGCCATGAATTTGCCGCAATTTACCTTGATGTTGCCCTTGAGTATAAGAAATGAATGCAATCGTTTGAAAAAACCACATTACCCTGTCTTTGAAGTGGTTTTTAAAGCACCATTTTAGGGAAAACACTTAAATGCATGCTTTTTTCGATGCAAATCAATGGCTTAGCCCTTTCCAACGACATCCTCTGTGCACCCAAACGCAACAATTCTCAAAATCGATATTGCAAACGTTTGCAATTTTTTAGAGAATTGAGTCATTCGGGATTGCAAAGAAGTATCCATTCTCGAATTTTATTGAAAATATTCAATAAATTCATACACTTAAACAATTCAATATTTTTTCTGGAGACTTTCAATGTCCAAACGAATGAATGCAATCGTTCCCAATGCAGTTGCATTGGCCTGCGCCTTGACCGTTGCCCACATGGGCAGTGCATGGGCACAAACAGCCGCGAACAACGACACCTTGAAGTTGGACGAATTGGTTGTGACCGGCACCGCTTCTGGCGCCAGCAAAATGAAGCAATCCAACTCCATTTCTACAGTGGGCGTGGATCAAATTCTGCAAGCTCAACCCACCAACGCTTCAGACATTTTGCGCACCATTCCAGGTGTTCGCGCTGAATCCAGCGGTGGTGGCGGTAACGCCAACGTCACGGTTCGTGGTTTGCCAATTTCTGCAGGTGGCGCACGCTACGTGCAATTCCAAGAAGACGGCCTGCCCGTGTTGTTGTTCGGTGACGTTGCATTTGCCACCCCCGACATGTTCTTGCGCGCCGATGGCAGCCTTGAGCGCCTCGAAGTGGTTCGTGGTGGTTCTGCTTCCACATTGGGTACCAACGCGCCCGGCGGCATCATCAACTTCATCTCCAAAACTGGCGACGAGCCAGGCGGCTCTGTTGGCGTAACCACTGGTTTGGGCTACGACGAAAAGCGCTTCGACTTTGACTACAGCGGCAAATTAGGCGACAAAACACGTTTCTTTGTGGGCGGTTATGCCAACATGGGCCAAGGTCCACGCAATGCATCTGCCAACGGCGTGCAAGGTCATCAGATCAAAGCCAACATCACACAAGATGTTGACAATGGTTTTGTCCGTTTGAACTTCAAAACATTGGACGACAAATCACCGTTGTTCATGCCCGCGCCAGTCAGCATCAAGAACGGTGTGTTGAGCGAGTTGCCTGGCATCGACCCACGCAAAGCCACGTTCTATTCACCTTACTGGGTTGCAGACGCAACACTGTCAAAGAACAACACAATGGTGAACTCCAATGTGAACGACGGTTTGCGCGTGAAGAGTGATTCATTCGGTGTTGAAACCGAATTGAAATTGGCGGGTGGTTGGAAGTTGACTGAAAAGTTCCGTACTTCTGAAAACAGTGGTCGCTTCATCAGCATCTTCCCTGGCGACGATGTGGCCTCTGCAGCTGCTGGCACCAAGTACGCAACAGGCCCCAAGAAAGGCCAAGCTTACTCAGGCAAGTCCTTTACAGCCACCGTGTTCAACACCTCTATGGATGACATGGGCTCTACCACCAACGACGTCAAATTGAGCAAAACATTTGCACAAGCTGATGGTTCGAAGATCACCACCACAGCTGGTTTGTTTGTGAACGTGCAAAAAGTTGCACTGACATGGAACTTCAACCAGTACTTGATGGAAGCCACAGACAACAACCCAGCGTTGTTGGCCAATGCAAAAACCAACGCTTATGGCGCCATTGATTTGGGCACCAATGTTTGGGGTGGTTGCTGCACACGTTCTATCGACGGCACATACCGCACCACATCTCCCTATGCCGTATTGGGCTGGGAAAAAGGTGCTTTGAGCTTGGACGGAAGCTTGCGCTCTGACCAACAAGTGGCCACAGGTTCTTACAACCAAGCTTCGAACAACCAGTTCAAGCCTGAGAACACACAAGCCATCAACTACACCAAGAACTTCAATTCTTATTCTTTTGGTGGTAACTACCAGTTGGACAAAGACACGGCCCTGTTTGCACGTGTCAGCCAAGGTGCAGCCTTCAATGCAGACCGCATCATGTTCGACCCCAAGAAAATGCCTTTGGACGGTTCAGGTGTTGTGCCTATCAACGAAGTGAAGCAAGTTGAAGGTGGTGTGAAGTTGCGCAATGGCAACCTCAGCACATTCGTGACTTTGTTCAACGCCAAAACTGACGAGAGCAACTACGACGCGACCACACAAAAGAGCTCGTCAAACAAGTACGATGCCTCTGGTGTGGAAGTTGAAGCTGGTTACAAAATGGGCGCATTCCGCATCAACGGTGGCGTGACTGTGACCAATGCCAAAATCGTTGCCAGCGGTTTGACACCTAACCGTCAAGCCAAAGTGGTTTATCAATTGAGCCCTTCTTATGTATTGGGTGATGCCACCATCGGTGCTGCAATTGTGGGCACATCCAGTGCCAAAGACGCACAAGGCTCTGGCTATGACGTGACATTGCCTGCCTACACTGTCATCAACGCATTTGCCAACTTCAACGTCGGCAAAAACGCAGTGGCCACTTTGGGTGTCAACAACTTGACCAACGTGCTGGGCTACACCGAGAGCAACGACGGCCGCATGGCTGCACGTGCCATCAACGGTCGCTCTGTCAAAGCTGGTCTGAAGTACAACTTCTAAATCGAGGGTTGGGCTGCCGGCTTCGGTCGGCAGCCTTTTTTTTGGTTTTTTATGTCCCTCCTAATTTCCCCGATGCTCGAAAAATCTGCGGCAGCCCCTACGCCCCATCTAGCGACTTGGCGCAAGGCATTAATGCATGCAGCGCCTGATCGAGCAGACGAATTGGCAAAAAGAATTGCCAAACAATTACCGATATTGCAAAACCGTTTAAGCCGAACCTACGGTGATGGGGTGCAAGTCGAAGAGCTGATCGAGCAATTGCTGACAGCAGCTGTCAACATTGCATTGAAACGACCCCAAGCTTTATGGGATTTAGATTTATCACGTCAGGCACAACCGCACTGGCATCAACAAGGTGCCGTGGGTTACACCGCTTACGTGGATCACTTTGCTGGCAATCTGCGAGGTGTGGTTGAACGCATTGATTATTTGAAATCACTTGGCGTAACGTATTTGCATCTGCTGCCATTTTTCAAAGCAGCAGAGGGCCCCAACGATGGCGGTTTTGCTGTGGCCAACTTTGAAGTTGTTGAGCCACGACTTGGCACACAAGATGATCTGCAGTTTTTGACACAAGCACTGCGCAAAGAAGGCATCAGCTTGTGCAGTGACTTTGTGCTCAACCACGTCGCCCACGATCATGAATGGGCTGTTCAAGCCAGAAATGGCAACCCCGAATTTCAGAATTTTTTCTGTTTGGCGAACTCAGAAGAAGAAGTGAATGCCTGGGAAAAAAATCTGCCACAAATTTTCCCAGACACAGCGCCTGGCAACTTCACATATCAACCCAGCTTGAAGAAATGGGTTTGGACCACGTTCTACCCTTACCAATGGGATTTGAATTACGCCAACCCCCAGGTTTTTTTAGAAGTGGTCAGTGCCATGATGCGCGTGGCCAACATGGGCGTCGAAGCTTTCCGATTGGACTCCACTGGCTTCTTGTGGAAACGCCAAGGCACCAATTGTCAAAACCAAGCCGAAGTCCATTGGCTCTTACAGGCCATGCGCGCACTGATGGAAATTGCCTGTCCAGGTGTACTCATGAAGGCCGAAGCCATCATGCCAACGCATCAGTTGCCACCCTATTTCGGCATGGGTGAAACGCCTGGGCCGGAGTGCCATTTGGCTTATCACTCCAGCATGATGGCCGCCAGTTGGGTGTCTTTGGCAGAAGAAAACGTCAGTATTTTGAACGCAGTGATGCAGAAGACGCCACCCGTACCGACAGGCAGTTCTTGGCTGACCTATGTGCGATGCCACGATGACATTGGTTGGAATGTCCTGCGCCCCGAATTGCAAGCCTTAGGGGACGTGGGTTATCAACGGCTTTTAAAAGCCTCCCATTTCTTTGCAGGTCTCAGTCCTGAAAGTTATGCACAAGGCGCTTCTTTCCAAACCACCGATTTACAAACTGCGCATGGCACCAATGGCATGGCCTCGGCCTTGGTGGGCATGGCTTCAGCAGCCACGCCGGAGGCCTTCAAGCTTGCGGTAGACCGTTTGATCTTGCTTCAAAGCTTGTCTTTTTTCACAGGTGGCTTGCCGCTTCTTTACATGGGCGATGAATTGGGCCTGGGCAATACGTCGGCTGAAGTACTGCAAGCACGTCAAGGCGCTGATGGCCGAGAATTGCACCGACCCGATTGGCAAGAAGCGCAAGCTCAACTGAGACATCAAGAAGGCTCTGTGCAGAACCTCATCTTTCAGAAACTTCAGACATTTGCCCAATTGCGTCAACAACTTTCAGCATTTCATGGCGATGTGCCTGTTGCGCTGATTGAAACAGGACACCCTACAGTTTTGACCCTGAAACGCGGCCATGATGTGATGGCTTGCTTTAACTTTTCACGCCATGCTGTCGCTCATGCGGTTGAAAACGGACAAGCGATTGCGTTAAAACCATATGGCTTTGCTTGGTTGCAAAAAAAGCCAAACAAAACGCTTCAAACCTTGATTGACTGATTCGTTTGCGACCCATTGGACCCGATATGACCCTCACCAAACCCCAACTCTCGCTCTGGCAAATTTTGCAAATGAATTTCGGATTTTTCGGAATTCAATACAGTTTTGGTTTGCAACAAGCCAACATGAGCCCCATCTATCAGTACTTGGGTGCAGATGAAGCGAGCTTGCCTTACCTGTGGTTGGCTGGCCCCATGACGGGTTTGTTGGTGCAGCCGTTGATTGGCGCCATGAGCGATCGCACATTGAGCAAATGGGGCCGCAGAACGCCTTACTTTTTGATCGGCGCCTTGCTGTGCAGCATTTGCCTGTTGTTCATGCCGTTCAGCCCCACCCTGTGGTTTGCCGCCAGCTTGCTTTGGATTTTGGATGCCGCCAACAATGTCACGATGGAACCCTACCGTGCTTACGTCAGCGATCGACTCAACAAAGATCAACATGCCTTGGGCTATTTAACGCAAAGCGCATTTACAGGTTTGGCGCAAACTTTTGCATACCTCACACCCACCCTGTTGTTCTTGATCGGCATCGACAAAGATGCCGTCAACAGCAGCAACATTCCACAGCTTACCGTCATTGCTTTCATGATCGGTGCGGTTTTTTCAATCACGACAGTGTCTTGGTCAGTCAAATCTACACCCGAATTACCGCTCACCGATGAAGAGATTGCACACATCAAATCACAGAAGACAGGTTTCAAGGCAACTTTGTCAGAAATTGCCAATGCAATTCGCGACATGCCCAGTACCATGCGCCAACTTTGGTGGATGAAGCTGTTTCAGTGGTACGCCATGATGTGCTACTGGATTTACATCGTCCCTGCTTTGGCCTTGTCAATTTTTGGCACGCGCGATCCCAACACCAGCGCCTTCAGAGATGCCAGTTTGTTGAATGGTCAAATTGGTGGCTTCTACAATTTCGTGGCGTTCATTGCGGCATTTGCATTGATGCCATTGATTCGCAGATTGGGGCCCAAGTACATTCATGCCCTGTGCCTTAGCTTGGCTGGCATCAGCATGATCTTGTTGCCCTCAATTCAAGAAAAATGGATGCTCTTAATTCCCATGGTAGGAGTAGGCTTGGCTTGGGCCAGCATCATGGGCAATCCTTACATTTTGTTGGCAGGCAGTATTCCCAAAGAGCGTGCGGGAGTTTACATGGGCATTTTCAACATGTTCATTGTGTTGCCCATGATTTTCCAAATGGTCACCTTGCCGTTCATCTACACCCACTGGTTGGACAGCAACCCAACGCATGTGATTGTGTTTGCAGGCGCTTTGTTGTGCATTGCATCCTTGCTGACCCTTCGCATCCGAGAGGGTGCTGCGACATAGGCTAACAAGCCCAGCGCAGTACTTCCTCCATCACACTGACTTGCCATCGTACTGTTTGCCGTGCGCCAACAATTCAGGCGTGCCGAGCAGTTGATTCAGATCATCAAAGTTGAGCATTTGGTCACGCCATGGGGTGGTGGTTTGGTGCGCATGCAAACTGCCGTAGTAGCCCTGCAAAGTATGCGCCACAGCACGCGCTGTACCGCCAGGGAAAATCACGATCTTGAATCCCCGATCACCCAATTCAGTGGCGCTTTGAACAGGCGTCTGTCCGCCCTCGACCATGTTGGCCAACAACGGAATACGGTTTGCAAACTGTTTGCAAGCTTGGTCCATTTGCGCGGGGCTGCGCAAGGCTTCAATGAACAATGCGTCTACGCCACAAGCCAAGTAGGCCTCTGCACGTTCTAGTGCCGACTCTAGACCTTCAACAGCCAATGCGTCTGTGCGTGCCAATATCAAGGTGTTGTTGCTGTGACGCGCATCCAGCGCAGCTTTCAATTTGCCTTGCATCTCTGACACGGGCACCACACCTTTGCCATCCAAATGACCGCAGCGTTTGGGAAAGGTTTGATCTTCAATTTGAATCATGGCGGCACCTGCGCGCTCAAAATCTCGAACAGTGCGCTGGGTGTTAAGTGCATTGCCAAAGCCAGTATCGGCATCCACAATCACAGGCAGGCTGATGCGATCAGTGATATGCGCCAAAGTTTGAGCCACTTCGGTCGCCGTGGTCAGGCCAATGTCTGAGCGACCCAAGCGCGTGTAAGCAATCGATGCACCCGACAAATACAGGGCTTCAAAGCCGGCTTGTTCTGCAATCAGCGCACTGAAGGCATCGTAGACACCTGGCGCCAACAGGGCTTTTTTTTGCGTCAGTCTTTGGGTCAAGTTGGCAGAATGCTTGGATTTGGAAGTCATCTTGTTTTCTCCGAAATGGTTTGTGCAACAGCATGTGCCGCAATGTGGCCTCCCGCAATGGCACTGAGCAAGCCATTGCCTGACAAATAGCCCCACACCTCAGCACCAGAGACACCTCGCGCGGCACCACCGGCCGCATACAAATTGGGCAAGGTATGGCCATTCGGTTTGAGAACTTGACAATCTGCGTTGATGTTCAAGCCGCCCTGTGTGTGAAACAAGGCGCCGGTGACTTTGATGGCATGAAACGGCGCTTCCAAGGGTCGCTTGAAAGTCCGTCGCCAAGCATCAGCTGCGTTGTTTGGGCTCACCTGTGACAAAGTATTCGCCAGCGTATCGACAGGACAGCCCACAATGGCCGCCAAAGAAGCAAGATCGGCAGCCGACTTCACTGCCCCAGCTGCTTGGGCTGCAACAAAATCCGGAAAGTCTTGCGCAAAACGCAGCAGCCGGTTGTCAAATACATTCCAAGCAACGCCATTAGGCTGGTTCAACACTTGAACAGCCGCTTCTGAATAGCCTTGGGTTTCGTCGTGAAAACGTTCGCCCAATGCGTTGATTTGCACGCCGCCCTCCATCATGAGCGCCCACGAAATGAGACTGCCCTGTGGAATGGCCCAAGAGCCATGACCTTGGTAGGCGCCCATGTCGGCCAACTCTGCGCCCAATTGCAAACCCCAAGCGATGGCACTGCCATCATTTCCGACGTGGCCTGCATACTGCGCATCTTTCATGGCGGGCAAATGTTGCTTCACCATGTCGGCATTGCCGCCAAAACCATTGCAAGCCAAAATGACAGCATCACAAAATAATTTACAGGGGGTGCCATCGGGCTGTGAATAACTCAGGCTGTGCACTCTCCCTGCCTCATCGGCATGAAGCGCCATCACATGCGCTTGGGTCAATACCACCACGCCTGCTGCATCTGCAGCTGCACGCAAACGGGTCATCAAACCTTCACCCGTTTTTTCTGGCACGGCATGCATGCGGTGCACACTGTGGCCTGGGTACAAAAACTGATCGAGCAATTGCCAGGGAATGTGATGATGCTTTTCCAGATCATCCATCGCTGGACCAATTGCCTCACTGTAAGCCCTCGCCAATACAGGTGCCGCTTGACCATGTGCTTTGAGTTGAATGTCTTGGGCAAACAATTCGGGACTGTCTTGCACCTTGGCCGCTTTTTGAACCCGTGTTGCAGGCGCTGGCACAAAGCCAGAAGACAAAGCAGTGGAACCAGCAGGAACCGCGTCGCGCTCAAGCACGACACACTCAATGCCTTGCCTTTGCAATGCCAGTGCGGCAGTTAAGCCGCAGGCGCCCGCACCGACAATGGCGACCGGCGTGTGAATTGTTTCTTCAAAGGCGCTCATGCCAAACTGTGCATGAATGTGTCGCAGGTGATGACTTTGCCAATCGATCCCAAGTCGGCCAAAGAAGCTTGATGCAAGGCATCACTGAAGGCCGCGCAGCCATCGCTCAATATCACCACGTTGTAATCGCGTAAATGTGCATCACGCGCTGTACTGGCCACGCCGCCATTGGTCACAATGCCGCACACCACCACGGTATCAATGCCAGCTTTGCGAAGTACCCAATCGAGTTGGGTGTTGAAAAATGCGGAGTACGCAACTTTGCAAACCACCAAGTCGACGCAATCTTTCAGTTCTGGCACATTGGCTTGACCCACACTGCCTGGTGCAAAGTCGCCTTTGCGCAAAAAGGGACGTTTCTCCAACAAATGTGGGGACACCATCGGCTCGCCTTTGGCATCCGGCCACAAAGTGAACTGACTGGCGGCGACATAGCCACCTTGCGCTTTCAAAGCCTTGGCAGCAGGGGCCACGCGGGCAGGCAACAACAAAGCTTCTGCACTGACTGTTTGACCCCGTGCATAGGCACCTTGGGGTGACAAAAAGTCGTTTTGCAAATCCACAATGATCAAGGCTGTGCGTTCTGCGGCCATCTTTAAGTGCTGAGTCATGACAATACTTTCTTCATTGAAGGGCGCATCGATTTCAAACTTGCGCGGTCACCAACAAATTACCCATGGCATCTACTTTGGCTTCAAAACCCGGCTCCAACCACACGGTGGTATCGGCCTGCTCCAAAATTGCAGGGCCATTCACCTTGGCGCCAATGGGCAATTCCAAACGGGCATAACGCTGGGCATCCCACCACTGTCCTTGGTGATACACACGCTGCACACCCAAAGGCTGCGTGCGACCGGCACCCACTGGGGCCAACACAGACAAGTCAAACTTAGGTCGACGGCCAATGCGGGCATAACGCAAGTTCATCACGCGAATGACAGGGCCTTCAAGCACCCGTCCAAAGGCGCTTTGATAAGCCTCCGTAAACGCTTGTCGCAAACCCTCAGCAGACAACTGCGCACGTTGCACGGTCACTTGAAGCGTGTGTGTTTGGCCGGTGAACAGCATGTCGAGCGCGATGTTTTCATCAACGGCCACAAAGCGAACACCCGCTGAATCAAGGCGCGTTTGGCAGGCCTCTGCCAGCTGGTCGATGCGGGCTAAAACCTCGTTGAAATTCACATCGCTCAAGGCTTGGTTCAAAGTTTGCACCGCGTCATGGCGCATGTCGGCCATCACGCAACCCAAAGCAGACGTCACGCCGGGATAGCGCGGGACGATGCCTGTTGTCACACCCACTTCGCGCATCATGGCGCACACATGCAAGCCACCTCCGCCGCCAAAAGGCATGTAGGCAAATTGACGCGGGTCGTGACCTTTTTCAATCGAGACCACGCGCACCGCACCAGCCATTTTGGCATTGGCCACCGTCAAAATGGCTTCTGCGGCTTCCATCGTGCTGAGGCCCAAGGGCTCAGCCACATGCTTTTGAATGGCTTGCTCTGACAAGTCCGCGCGCAATGCTTGCAACAAGCCACCGCCCAATGGACGGTCGGCAGCAATGCGACCCAAGAACACATTGGCATCCGTCACGGTGGGCCGTGTATTGCCCCGGTCGTAACAGGCTGGGCCTGGCACACTGCCCGCCGACTCAGGGCCTACTTGCAACATGCCACTGGCGTCCACTGAGGCAATAGAGCCGCCGCCCGCACCGATGGTTTCAATTTGAATCATGGGAGAGCGCACCACCAAGCCAAATTCAATGGAAGTTTGAGCCGCCAACGCAGCCTCGCCTTGTGCCACCAAGGACACATCAAACGAGGTGCCGCCCATGTCACGCCAGCAGCAGGGCCCGACAAGGCTGTGCGAACTGGCACATCACAAGCGGTTTGACGCGACATCACACCGCCATTGCTTTGCACAATCAGCAATTCGCCTTCAAAGCCTTGGCCTCGCAAATCGGATTCCAAACGCGTTAAATAACTGCCCACCACCGGCTGCAATGCCGCGTTCAAGGTGGCCGTAGAGCAACGCTCAAACTCGCGGATTTCTGGCAACACTTCGCTGGCTGCTGTGACGTGTGGGTTGGGCCACATGGCGCGCACGGCCGCCACGGCGGCTTGCTCATTGGCCATGTTGGCGTAGGCATTGATAAAGAACACGCACACCGCTTCGCAACCCGCATCGAGCAAAGCTTGCGCTTGCGCTTTCACTTGGTCAATGTCCACTGGCGTGTGAATCTGGCCATCTGCCAACACGCGCTCGTCCACTTCCAAGCGCAAAGCGCGTGGCACGATGGGCGTGAAGCTGCCGCGCAAACCCCAAGTTTGAGGCCGATCACGACGGCGCATTTCCAGCACATCACGGAACCCGCGTGTGGTGATGATGCCGGTGCGAGCTACTTTGCGCTCTAACAAGGCATTGGTTCCCACGGTGGTGCCGTGCACGATGCTGGCCACACCCGAAGCAGAACCATCCTCAGAAATTTTCTGAATGCCATTCATGAAACCGCGCGCTTCTTCGCCGCGCGTTGAAGGCACTTTCACAATGCGTGCGGTACCAGTTTGCTCATCGAGCACAAACAAATCGGTGAACGTACCGCCCACGTCCACACCCACCACCCAGCGTTTCTGGCTCATGATTTTTCCTTTGAAACGAAGGCTTCCTCAAGGTCTTTGGCGCGCGCTTCTGCGCTGCGATCGCCAGGCTTGCCCCAACCGCCGCCGCCGGGCGTTTGCAAACGCACACGCTCGCCTTTCTTCAAACGAATGCCCAGCATTTTGGAGACCATGGGCGGCGTTTTCCACACGCCCTCGTTTTCGTACTCGAACACATTGGGCAAAGCAGGCTGGCCACCCGCAATGCCTTTGGGCGAGGCTTTACCGCGTTCACCAAAAATAAAGGCTTCGGCCGATTCTTCCAGCAATTCAATTTCGTAGACAGCACCCAAGCCACCGCGGTGTTGGCCATCGCCACCGGAGTTGGCACGCAAGGCCCATTGCGTAAAGCGCACAGGGTAAGCCGCTTCCAAAATTTCCAAAGGCGGAATGGTGGCAGTCGAAATAGGCGCATTGCTGTGCGACAAACCATCGGCATCAGAGTGACCGCCATGGCCACCGCCAAAGAAACTGAACATCACCCAGCGCTGGCCTTTGCGTTTTTCATCTGTACGATGACCCGCAATCGACAGCGCATTGATGGTGCCATAGGCATGAGCGACAGCACGCTTGGGATCGGCCAATGCCGTGGCACTGAAGATCACATCGATCATGCGCAAAATGGTTTCGGTGTAACCGCCCACGGGGCGAGGACGTTCTGCGCTGATCACCAAGCGATCGGGGATGATGAAATCGACAGCATCGAGCACACCAGCATTGGCCGGCACATCGGGGAACACGTGCTTCAAGGCCACATAACAAGCCGCAACGGCGGTGGCCTTGGAAATGTTCACGGGGCCGGCACACTGTGCAGACGTGCGAGAAAAATCCAAGGTCAATCGATCGCCCTTGACGGTCATGTCCAAGGCAATGGTGAGCGGTGTGTCCACCACACCATCGTTGTCCAGCAAATCTTCGAAGCTGTAGCAACCATCGGGCAAACTGGCAATGTGCGAGCGCATCAATCGCACTGCGCGCGAGCGCAACGCCACCATGGCTTGCGCCACTTTGGCGTCACCATACTCATCCAGCAAACCATTCAAGCGCTTGGCACCCAACTCCAGCGCTGCGAGTTGACCGTTCAGGTCGCCCCAGAGGCTGTCGGGCAAACGGGTATTGGCACGCAAAATGGCCAACACATCTTCGTCCAAAACACCCGCACGCAAGATGCGGACAGGTGGGATTTGCACCGCTTCTTGCCAGCATTCAGTGGCGGCAGGGTTGTAGTTACCTGGCACCGCACCGCCCACATCGTGCCAATGCGCGGCCGAGGCCAAGAAGCAAAACAATTGGCCATTGCGGAAAAACGGACGAACCAGTTTGAAATCGTTGGCGTGCGTTCCACCTTCATAAGGGTCGTTGAACAACCAAATGTCACCATCCTGCATGCCACCTCGCGTAGCAGCGGCTTTGGCGGCAGCTCGCACTGCGAAGGCCATGGCACCCACAAACACTGGCAAGCCTGATTTGCCCTGAACCAGCGTATCGCCAGACACACCATCGTAAATGCCATGGCACGCATCATGCGCTTCGGCAATGATGGGATTGAAGGCACTGCGGTAAAGGGTGGCGTCCATCTCATCGGCCACTTGCTCTAGACGACCTTTTAAGACCGCCAAAGTGACGGGGTCCAAGGCTGATGGATTTTGCGACTTGCGCTCACTCATTGGATTTCCATTCATTGCGAAAAACTCAGAAAGACTATTCGGTGTCAGTTGTCTGCGGCGACTTCAGCGCAATGCGCTGTTTCAGCACATTCACCAAGCCACCCGCATTCACCATGTCCATCAAGAAAGAGGGCACTGCTGCACAGGTCAATACGCGTCCAGCAGAAGTCAGAACTTGAGGCCTAGTGCCTTCGTAGGTCAATTGCACTTGCTCGTTTTCTTGCAGGGTGTTGGCTTCCGGGCATGTCAGCAACAACAAGCCCAAGTTGAACGCGTTTCTGAAAAACAAGCCACTGTAAGAAGGCGCAATGACAGCGGCAACACCCAAATGTTTCAAGGCGCCGGCAGCCTGCTCTCTGGAGGAACCAATGCCAAAGTTGGGTCCCGCCACCAACACATCGCCAGACTTCACTTCTTTTGCAAAATCTGTTCGGTGCACCTCCAAGCAATGCGCTGCAATCACGTCAATGCCATGCTTCATGTAGGCGCCAGGCGCCAAGGCATCGGTATCAACGTTGGCACCGACGCGCCAAACTTTGTGCGTCTTCATCGGCTCTAAGTTCATGACAGAACCTCGCGCACATCCGAAATATTGCCTGTTACTGCAGCCGCAGCCACCGACCAGGGTGAAGCCAAATAAACCTGCACACTGGCGGGGCCCATGCGGCCTTGAAAGTTGCGCGCGGTGCTAGATATCACCGTGGCACCTTCTTGAAACGTACCGCCATAACCCGCACACGCACCACACGCATTGGGTAGCACAGTGGCACCTGCGTCGGTCAAAATTTGCATCACACCTTCGCGTGTGGCTTGCGCTTGGTCGCGGGCACTGGCAGGCGCCACCATCAACTGAATGCCAGTGGCCACTTTGCGCCCCTTCAACACTTCTGCGGCTGCGCGCAAGTCAGCCAACTTGGCCCCTGTGCAAGCACCGATGTATGCAACAGTGGGCTTGATGTCAGAAAAGTCTGCAACCGGTTTCGTATTTTCAGGACTGTGCGGCGCGGCCACCTGCGGGCTAAGTTGCGATGCGTCAAACTCAAAACGCTGACACTCAGCATCTTCATCGGTTTGAAAGAAATGACAGGCTTCTAATTGCGCGTCGGTGACGCCTACCGATTTCAAATACTCTTTGGTGACTTCATCGGCTGCAATGAGGCCCACTTGCGCGCCCATTTCGGCACTCATGTTGGACAAGGTCATGCGTTCTTGCATACCCAAACCGCGGACGGTATCGCCGGCAAATTCTACGGCCTGATAATTGCCGCCGTTCATACCAAATTGACCAATCATGTGCAGCATCATGTCTTTGGCACAAACGCCTTTTTGCAAAGCGCCTGACCAAACCATGCGAAGTGTTTGCGGCACTTGCACCCAAATTTCACCAGTGGCGACCACCCCCAGCATTTCAGTCGCGCCAATGCCAAACATGTAAGTACCAAAGGCGCCCCCCGTGGGTGAATGCGAATCACCGCCGACACAAAAATAGC
This sequence comes from Pseudomonadota bacterium, assembly GCA_041172085.1. GTDB lineage: Bacteria > Pseudomonadota > Gammaproteobacteria > Burkholderiales > Burkholderiaceae_C > Limnohabitans_A. The sequence goes on from JBEDKQ010000034.1 coordinate 22,790, forward strand.
CTGGCTTCAAGTGTCCGCGCTCGGGCAAAACCACGTGGCAAATGCCTTCAGAGTCAATCACGTTTGGCAGCTGCCATTCCTTGGCAACATCGCGTGTCAACTGAACTATTTTTTGCGAGTCGGCATCTTGCGCTGGCACGTAATGGTCTAGTACCAAGACCACTTTGTTGCGGTCCCAGATTTGCGCGCCAATGTCGGCCAGCATGGGTTTGAGACGCCTTGGGCCAGATGAGTCATGGAACATGGCCAGATCAACTTTGCAAGTAAGCACTTCACCCACTTGAACATCCGACCTGCCTGCTGCGCGCGCAATCAGCTTTTGCGCCAGTGTTGCACCGGCGCCTTCTGTGGAAGCTTTGACAAAACTCATTCTGGTTTGGCTCCAGAATACTGAACCACTGTGCGCCATCGCACAATCTCGGCTTCTACAAACTTAGCAAATTCTTGGGGACTGTTACCAGCAGGAATGGCGCCTTCCATTTCGATGCGGCGCTTCACCTCGGGCGTTTGTATGGCAACTCGCGCAGCATCGCTCAAACGCTTGGCCAATTCTGGGTTCATGCGTCCAGGTGCAAACAAGCCAAACCAAGCACTGGACTCATAACCTGGCAAGGTTTCACCAATGGCAGGTACTTCAGGAAATGCGGGCAAACGCTTGGGACTGGTCACGCCCAAGGCGCGCAACTTGCCAGCCTTGATGTGCGCTTGTGCATTGCCGACCGCCGCAAACATCAACTCAACTTGACCTGCCAGCACATCTTGCACAGCAGGTGCAGTGCCTCGGTAGGGAATATTGACAATGAAAACGCCTGCTTTCATCTTGAATGAGTCACCTGCCAAATGCAGGGAAGAGCCCAAGGCACCAATCGCAAAATTAAGCTGACCTGGTTTTTCCTTGGCAAGCTTCACCAGCTCTGCAACATTCTTGACTGGCAGGGAAGGATGGGCGACCAAAATGGAAGGCGACGTGGAAACCATGGTCAAAGGTGTGAAATCTTTGATGGGATCAAACGGCAAACTGGGGTAGAGAGAGGCATTGATGGCATGGCTGGTAAAGCTCATCAACAAGGTGTTGCCATCTGGCGCTGCTTTGGCAACCATGTCGGCCGCCAGATTACCCCCTGCGCCGGGCTTGTTTTCTACGACCACCACGCGGCCCCATTGTTGCCCCAAAGCTTGCGCCAAGGTGCGCGCCATGGTGTCGGTGGTGCCACCTGCCGGCGCACCCACCAAGATTCGAACAGGCGCATTTGAAGTTGTTTGTGCATAGACACCGCTGCAGGCCATGACACAACTCATCAGGAGGACATTCAGTTTCAAAAGAAAATTTCTCATTGGCGTCTTCAAATCACATGCCCAAATAAGCCTGGCGCAATGTGTCACTGGCCAACAGTTCTGCGGGTTTGCCGCTAAACCGGATAGCGCCGTTTTCCATCACATAAGCGCGATCGGCAATTTCAAGCGATTGCCCTACGTTTTGTTCAACCAACAAGACCGCCAAGCCGTTGGCTTTGAGTTGCCCGATCAAGCTGAACATTTCTTCAACCAAAAGCGGCGACAAACCCAATGAGGGCTCATCCAAAATCAAGAGTTTCGGCTCGGCCATCAAACCGCGGCCAATGGCCAGCATTTGTTGCTCGCCACCGCTCAAGGTGCCAGCCAATTGTTTTTCTCGCTCGCGCAAACGCGGAAAAATGCCAAAGATTTTTTCTAAGTTGGTGTCGCGTCTTTCGCGTCCACGCGTGAAAGCACCCAAGGACAAATTTTCCAACACGCTCAAATTGGGGAACACTTTGCGGCCTTCTGGCACATGAATCAAACCAGCTTGCACCACTTTGCGTGCATGCCATCCAGTGATGTCTTGTCCATTGAATGTGACTTGTCCGGTGCGCGCTTTTACCAAGCCACTCAGCACACCATTCAAGGTGGTTTTGCCAGCACCATTGCTGCCTAGCAGCGCCACAGTTTCACCAGCATTCACCCACAAATCGACACCTCGCAACACTTCGACAGCGCCATAGCCAGCACGCAGTTGCGCGACCTTCAAAATTTCAGTCATGCAGACACCTCCGCTTGGCGCAAACGTGCCGCTGTGCCATGACCTAAATAAGCTTCAATCACTTGGGGGTGTCGCGTGACCTCAGAGGGTGAACCTTGGGCAATCAATTGACCTTGGGCCAACACCCACACATGCTCCGCCAAACTCATCACCGCTTGCATCACATGTTCAATCATTAGCACCGTCACACCCGAGGCTGCAATGGCGCGAACCACCGGAATCATCTCGGCAATTTCTTGGGGGTTCAAACCTGCCAACACTTCATCCAACAACAGCAACTCAGGCTCAGTGGCCAGTGCCCGCGCCAATTCCAAGCGTTTGCGGCCGGCCACAGTCAAATCACTGGCCAGCTTGTCGAGTTGGTCGGCCAAACCCACGCGTTGCGCCACCTTGTCAGCCATCAGCAACGCTTGTTCACGAGATGCGGTATGCAAATGCGCGCCCACCGCAATGTTCTCTCGCACCGTTTGTGCAGCAAAGGGCTGCACAATTTGGAAGGTGCGGGTCATGCCCAATTTGGCATTCAAGTGCGGCGCCTGGCCTGTGATGTCCTGACCCTTGAAGACCACCTGGCCTGTGTCAGGCGTTAAAAATCCAGACAGCAATGCAAACAAAGTTGTTTTCCCTGCACCATTCGGTCCGATCAAGGCTGTTAGTGAACCCTGGGGCACTTCGAGGCTGACGTTTTGAACCGCCTTCAAGCCACCAAAAGATCGGCTGACGCCCTGCACTTCTAACAAGGCATTTGGCTTAGTCATAACGCCTCCATGACTTTGGCAAGTAAGCATTCAAGCCAGCAATGCCACGCGGTAAAAACATCACAATCACAATCAAGACTGCACCGTAAATCACCATGTTGATGCCAGGCATCTGGCCAAACAAATTGCGCGTTAAATCGGCCAACACATGCAAAGCCAAAGCACCTAAGACGGGCCCCCACAAAGTGCCCATGCCACCCACAATGGCGCCCACCAAAGCTTCCACGGAAGTATGGGATCCAAATCCAATGCTTGGGTCGATGTACTGAAAAACTTGAACATAAAAAGCGCCTGCCGAGCCCATCAAGGCACCCGACAAGACGGTGGCCCACGTCTTCACATGGAAGGGATTGACACCGACGGCCCGCGCCGCGTCTTCGTTGTCGCGCACGGCTTGCAAATAAGCGCCAAACCGAGAGTTACGCAAATACGCTGTGACGCACAAAGCCAAAGTCACCAAGCCCAAAACCAGCCACACGAATCCGGCACGCGAACCAAATTGCATATTGGTCCATGACTCGCTCAATGGCAGCATCAAACCCACACCAGCGCCTGTGAAGGGCACCGACAGCGACACAATTCGGAACACTTCTGCAAAGGCCAAAGTGACCAATGCAAAGTACGAACCCTTCAGACCGTACCTGAATGAGAGAGCGCCCACCCATGCGCCCACCAAGCCAGCAGTCAACATGGCGCAGGGCAAAGCCACCCAAGGATTCCATCCCCACGATATTTGCGCAATGGCTTGGAAGTAAGCACCTGTGCCAAAGAACAAGGCATGGCCAAATGAAAACTGACCGCCAAAACCGCCCAACACATTCCAAGCTTGCGCAATCAAGCAAGCAAACAAGGCCATCATCACAAAGTTCAGAGTGACTCCCGATGAGGTGAAGATGGGAATCATGGCAATAAGGCAAACAAACAAGCCGATGCTGATCAAATCTTTGAACAATTTATTCATGCTGACAGCCTCATGCCTTCGCCCCAAAAAAACCTTGAGGTCGCAACAACAACACGGCGATGAAGATCACAAAAATTCCAACCTGCCCCAGCGACTCGCCTAAAAACAAACCGCCAAAGGACTCCACCACACCAATCAACAATCCACCCAGCAATGCACCTGCAAAGCTGCCCATGCCGCCGAGTACCACCACGGTAAAGGCTACCAACACAAAGCCGTTGCCCACTTGTGGGTTGACGTAATAGGCGGGCAATAAGAAGCATGCGGCAGCGCCTAAACAGGCCAGGCCCAAGCCAAAGCACATGGCGTAAACGTGTTCAACATCGATGCCCATCAAGCGCGCACCTTGTTTTTCTTTGGCCACTGCGCGAATGGCACGACCTAAGTCGGTGCGCTGCAGAATCACAATCAACAATGCCGAAACCACAAGGGCGCCAGCAAAGGCAACCAGCTTAGGCAGCGACACCATCACCTGCACAGCCTCTGGCCCAATGGCCACTGTGCTCAAGGTGTAGGCCGTGTCAATGGTGCGGGTGTCCGATTTGAAGAACAACAAAGCCAAGTTTTCCATCACAATGGACAAACCCAAGGTGACGAGCAAGATGTTTTCATCTTTGCCATGACTGGCTCTGTTGATGATCAAGCGTTGCATGCCATAGCCCAACACAAACATGGCCGGCACCATGAAGGGCAAGGCCACATAAGGATCGACACCCCAACGCTCTTTGAGGGCATACACGCCATACAGCGCCATCATGAGCGAGGCGCCGTGGGCAAAGTTGATGATGTGCAACACACCATAGATCAAGGTC